>JAOTSL010000231.1 GCA_029864945.1 Gammaproteobacteria bacterium | reverse complement strand
GTTGTTGGTGATTAGTTTAAAGACGCATCGCCATTAAAGCATACGTTTAGCTTGGTTGAGCTTATAGTTTGGGCTCACTTTAATCAGCTTTTTTCTAGTTCTACGCAAAAGCTACTGTATGCACCTGGTAGTGATGTAGGTAATTCAGATCTTCAAAGTTTACTTGATTTATTTGTCGCTATAACAGATGAGTTTTCGCTGGTGCCAGAGTCTAAGGACTTACTAAATAATTCTTATGTGCAAAAGAGTGAGGTGTTTTTAAACGTTGGAAAACAACCGTTGGTATCTGGTTCCCGAGTTGATAAGCAGTTAGTTTCAGGTGAGCTGGATATTTTAAACTATGGGTCTGGTGATGATTGCCTGGTGCAGACGCTTGAGTATTTTTATATAACGAGCTGGAAAGAGGTTTTTGTTTTTAAATATTACGGCATTGATGGAATGGCTGAATGGCTGTGTGAATTGCTGGATGTGTACTCTGTTGCAGCCAAAACCAATGCAGAGTTGGTAAAAGTCATTCCTAATGCTCATAGTTTTGGTGCTCAGGTATCTCATGCGTTGTCTACACGTATTAATCAGCTATGTGGATCAACGGTAAATAGTTTCATTAATGGGAGTGTTTTTGTTAGTCATTACGTTTATGAAGCTGGTAAGCAATATTATTGCATACAGGAAAAAGACGGGCAGTTTAGTTATCAAAAATTGATAAGTTTAAGTCAGATTTTTTCAGAGTTTTCAAAACCATCAACGTCATTTTTGAATGTAAAGTTCAGCGAGTTTTCGTTGCAGAAAAACCCTTTGCCTGCTATCTATGATAAAAACATTAAGTATGCGGTTCAGTTTTTTGTACAAAAAACAAAAACAAACATTGTGTTATATGTACTGGATGAAATGGGGTCCCTCTTTCATCAAAAGCTACCAATGGATTCGAGGAATATAGTTGCAGAGCATTATTATGAATTCTTTTTGAATATTAATAAGCGCCGGGCACTAATGGATGATCAGCCTATTGATATATTAATAGATGAAAGCGAAGCGCTTCCAGAGTGGAGTATTGAAATATATACGCTGCATAAAGAAAAATTTAAATATGCAGCTAAGCCAATGGTGATAGAAAGAGACGGTCGTAGGCAAGGTTATCACATTCAAGTAGCTGGAGATGTTGTTGATAAAAAGACGGTATTTACTTTCTTTTGTGATGATGTGGAATTCAGCTCGCTTGACTGGGGTAGCAAAGTGTTTAGAGAAGTGGCAAAACATATTATTAATAAACGAAAAGACAAAAAAAAATACTATATTTATATTACCGACCTAACATTATCAGCCGTATTGCTTGGAAAAAAATCAGGACATACCGCGCAGACGGTGGATTTGTTGAAGTATAAAAAAAGAATTGAAGACAGCCTTAATAAGGCCTTAGTCGGCTTGTAACTGCACTGAGCATTCATCTTTTGTCCCAGAGCGCACGTATTTCCGTACTCAAATAATCATATATGATTATATTCTCGGTAATTGACCCACTACAGTACATCCATGTACTTATCCGTGCGAAAAACTCAGAATCATTATAACAATAATTATTTATTAGCTATTGTTTTCAACCATTCGCCAATCTTGATAACTTCTTCATAACACAGGCTGTGATCCATTGGGAATTCTTCCCAGTTGGTATCCGAGATGAGTGTTGCTAATTTTTCAAATGATTTTTTTGCAAATCCAATGGGTATAACGGGGTCGCTGGTGCCATGCATCATTAGCAGGCTTAGGTCGAGTTTGTTTGTTATGTCGTGTTGTTTCAGTTCAGGTAAATACGTGGATAACGCTAAAACACCTTGTATATCGACGTCTTTTGTCAATGCAGTTGTTAGGGCAATTACGCCTCCCTGAGAGAACCCTGCGAGGATAATAGGGGTATTGTCTTCAGCCTCGTTTCGAATGTGGGTCACTAATCCTTCGAGGTTGCAGCATGACTCTTCAATTCCGTCTAAATCCTGATGTTGGGACAAATCTGGGTTTGAAATATCATACCAGGCAGGCATCATCATGCCGCCGTTAACGCTGACACTTTTTAATGGGGCATTGGGGAATATATAGCGGATTCCTGTTATTACTTCGTTTAAAATGGGTAATACCGGTTCGAAATCGCTGGCATTGGCGCCAAGTCCGTGTAACCAGATGACAATGACCTGAGTTTCAGTGTCGGGCTTAATATCAAGAATGCGTAAATTGTTTATAGTGTCCATTTTTCGTTCTAATGTGGTTTGTGTAATGATAAAATAAGCGTTTGCTCAATAAGCGCTAATAATACTAGGGAAAGGCTCGTAAAACGATGAATATTAAAGCTCAATTTTCATTTTCTAGCATTGCCTGCATGCTGGCGTTGTTAATTGTCGGTTGTGGCCAGAAAGGTGATTTATATTTACCGGATACTGAGGCGGACAATAAAAAAGCGGTAGCCGTAAAAGCTGAGCTTAAAAAAATAGCCGACGAAAAAAATCAAACAAATAAACTCAATTAATTTACTCAAGAGATACAGAAAAAGATGGATTACTTTAATTATCGTGAAGATGAATTGTACGCAGAAGATGTGGCCGTAAAAGATATTGTTGCTGCGGTTGGCTCACCTTGTTACATATATTCGCGAGCCACACTGGAAAGACATTGGAAAGCATTTGACGATAGCTTGAAAGGGCATGAGCATCTTGTTTGTTATGCGGTAAAGGCAAATTCAAATCTAGCCGTATTAAACTTGTTTGCGCGTCTTGGTTCCGGTTTTGATATTGTGTCTGCGGGTGAGCTTTTACGGGTAATCAAGGCGGGTGGGGATCCATCTAAAATTGTTTTTTCTGGCGTTGCAAAAAAACGCGATGAAATTAAGCTGGCGATAGAAAAAGGTATTCATTGTTTTAATGTGGAGTCTGAGGCTGAGCTTTCAATTATTGATGAAGTTGCATTGTCACTCAATGTAAAAGCACCAATTGCATTGAGGGTTAACCCTGATGTTGATGCCGGTACGCATCCTTATATTTCAACCGGATTAAAAGAAAATAAATTCGGAATTGATATTGATGTTTCATTGCCCTTGTATCAACGTGCGGCAAAAATGAAAAACATTAAAATCAAAGGGATTGCCTGTCATATTGGATCTCAACTAACCGAGGTAACGCCATTTCTTGACGCGCTGGATCGTGTTGTTGCCTTGGTTGATCAATTGTCCGCCATTGGGATTGAGCTTGAGCACCTGGATCTTGGTGGTGGTTTAGGTATTTGTTATAAAGACGAATTGCCACCTGCGCCGGCAGAATACGCGAAAGCAATTATTGAGCGATTGGGTGAAAATCGAATGCCAATTCATATCGAACCCGGTAGGGCGATTGCAGGCAATGCGGGAGTTTTGGTGACCACGGTTGAGTATTTAAAACATACCGAGCACAAAAATTTTGCACTGGTAGATGCTGCTATGAACGATTTGATTCGGCCTTCACTTTACAGTGCCTGGCAAGAAATTATTCCTGTGAGCCATGCGTCAGGAAAGGCGTCGGGAGACATTGAATCGCAGTCGTACGATGTTGTCGGGCCGGTATGTGAAACGGGTGATTTTCTTGGTAAGGATAGACAGTTAACTATTGCAGCTGGTGATTTGCTGGCAGTGAGATCTTCGGGTGCGTATGGTTTTACTATGAGTTCAAATTATAATTCACGGCCACGTGTTGCAGAAGTGATGGTTGATGGTGATCAGTTTCATATCGTAAGAAAAAGAGAAGTTTTTGATGATTTGATTCGAGGTGAATCGATACTGGGAGATAATTAGTCTTTTTGTCTAGCCGGTTTGCGAAGCGCAATAAAGATTTTTATTGCGCTTCATACCTCTGTTTATAATTTATCCAATCCTGTCTTGTAAATCCCTTTGCTTATATTTTAAATTTCGTCACGAGTCTTTCAATGTTTTCAGCAAGCTCAGATAGCGAGCCACTAGCCTCAGCTGTTTGAGTTGATGCGTTGGTTGTGGTTTGTGCAATTTGGCTGATATTTTCAATATTACGCGCAATTTCATCTGCTACTGCTCGTTGCTCTTCGGCAGCACTGGCGATTTGCGTATTCATGTCAGAAATATTGGTAACAGCTAATGAAATTGACTCAAGTGATTCGCCCGCTGTAGCAGCTTGTTCAACGGTTGCATGGGTGTTTTTTTGGCTTTCGTCCATTGCATTCATTGCCTGAGATGCACCTGATTGAATTTTATCAATCATTGACTGAATTTCCTGACTAGACTCCTGAGTTCGACTTGCTAATACTCTAACCTCATCGGCTACAACAGCAAAACCACGTCCTTGTTCACCTGCGCGAGCGGCCTCTATTGCTGCATTTAAGGCGAGTAAATTAGTTTGTTCGGCTATTCCTTGGATAACTGCCATGACTGAGCCGATATTTTCACTTTCTGCTTTTAGTGTTCGAAGTACTTCTGCTGAGTTAGCTATATCAGTTTCTAAGCTATTTATTTTAACAATGGTCTCCTGAACAACACGTTTACCATTTGTTGTTTCTTTGTCGGCGTTCTGGGCTGCTCTTGATGCCTCTTCTGCATGAGTTGCGACTTCCTGAACGGTTGCTGACATTTCATTTATTGCGGTGGCGACTTGTATGGTTTCTTCCTGCTGTTGTTGGGCCCCCTTTGTTGTTTCGTTGGTTACAGCAGTAAGCTCACTGGCAGAGCTTGCTAAATGCGCCGCATTTCCATGTAGCTCTGTTACCTGTGAATTCAAAGATGAAATAAGTAAGGTGAGAGACTCACCAATTGAACGCAGCTCGGTTAAGCCGTTAGTCTCAACATTCACAGTTAAATCACCATTGGCGCACAGTTGTAAGTTATCTGTTAATTGTTTAAGTGGGTTAAATACGAGTCGAGTGAATGTGAACAGTGCAAATCCGACACTTACAGCGACAAGAGCAGTAAATAAAATAAGCGACA
>JAOTSL010000044.1 GCA_029864945.1 Gammaproteobacteria bacterium | reverse complement strand
TGTGCATAGTGAATTTAAAAAATGCGTGGTCACCTTATTGGTGATCAGCAGTTTTTTAAATTGACTAGGTGCATCAAGAGCTTGTGCTAGAAATCGCGATCTAACTGCGGAATCTAGGAGGCTGTCGGACTTAACACTGTTTGGCTGCAAACTCATGGATACCGATCAGAATTCCCTATCATGTTCGTTAAATAGAACCACTATTCGCCTCACATGATAAGAAATTCTGATTCGGCCCCATGAGTTTTCGCTTCAAACGGTCAAGTCCGACAGCCTCCTAGGCTCTAAAGAACTGATGCAGTCAAGCTGGTTGTAACTTAATGCTTATGATTTTACGTAAATCTAAACCAAGACAAGAAACTACTCATCCCTTTGCCGCTGTATTTTCTTGCTATGTAAAATTGATGTTGCAATTTCCTCTATTGACATCGTGCTGGTGTCCATGAAGGGAATGTTATATTTTTTGTATAATACCTCGGCGGTTCTGATTTCGTATTGGCATTGTGAAAGTTCTGAGTATTTGCTGTTAGCTCTACGTTCCTGGCGAATGTGGTGTAGCCGAACTGGGTTTATTGTGAGGCCGAAAAGTTTGTCCTGAAATTTTGTTAAAATAGCGGGAAGTTTTTCAGAGCTTAAGTCCTCTGTGATCAAGGGGTAGTTTGCAGTACGTATTTCATAATTTAATGCGAGGTAAAGACTGGTAGGTGTTTTGCCCGTGCGTGAAACCCCTATGATGATGACATCGGCCATTTGATAATTATTACTGTTTTCACCGTCGTCATTTTCTAGCGTAAAATTTAGGGCGTCTATTCTGTGTTTGTAGTTATCAAATGTGCCCATGGCATGAGATAGGCCGGCTTGATGTGATGATTCAATCTTTAATGATTTTTCCATCGGTTCTATAAACATATTATAAATGTCGAACAGTACGCAATTGCAGTTTTGTAACAAGGCACGGGACTCGGCTGAAACCAGGGAGCTAAAAACTAATACCGGTAAACTTGAGTTTTTGCTGATATTTTCAATTTCTTTAGCGACTTTTGCAACTTCTTTGGGGCTATGTAGGTAGGGGCGTTGTATTTGAGTAAATTCCATTGTGTCAAAATGTGAAATCAGAGTGTGGCCCAACGTTTCGACGGTTATGCCTGTTCTGTCGGATAAAAAGAACGCAGTTGTTTTCATGTGAAATACTCGCGATTATGTTTTATTTCAATTTTAGGCTTTGGCCTTCAATTTTAGCCTTCAATCTTTTTTTTCCGCCAGGTGTAACCAGGTTTTTAGCACGGTATCCGGATTAAGGGATATGCTGGAAATATTTTCACCCATTAGCCAATCTGCAAAATCGGGATAATCTGAAGGTCCTTGACCACAAATTCCGATGTACTTATTTTGTTTTTTTGCCTCAGCTATAGCCATGCGTAACAATTTCTTTACTGCGCGATTTCGTTCGTCAAATAAGGAGGCGACTAATCCGGAGTCTCTATCGAGGCCTAATGTTAGTTGTGTTAGGTCATTTGAGCCAATGGAAAACCCGTCAAAATATTCGAGAAACTCATCAGCTAATAATGCGTTAGAGGGAATTTCACACATCATGATGACTTTTAAATCATTCACGCCGCGTTTTAACCCGTTTTCTTCTAATAACTCGATGACTTGCTGTGCTTCTTCAACTGTTCGCGTAAAGGGAATCATAATTTGCACATTTTCTAATTGCATATCATCACGAACATATTTTAGGGCCTGACATTCAAGCTCAAAGCAGGGCCGAAAAGAGTCTGAAATATACCGTGATGCACCACGAAAACCAATCATGGGGTTTTCTTCCTGTGGTTCAAATTGATCACCTGCTAACAGGTTTGCATATTCGTTGGACTTAAAATCTGACATTCTCACAATAACCGGCTTAGGATAAAATGCAGCAGCTAGGTTTGAAATACCTTCGATTAATTTACTGACGTAGAATGTTATTGGGTCGGCATAACCGGAAATTATTGCGTTTATTTTTGACTTTAATTCATCAGGCTGTGAATCAAATGCGAGTAATGCTTTTGGGTGTATGCCGATGGTATTGTTTATGACAAATTCAAGCCTCGCTAGGCCTACGCCGTCGTTCGGGATAGTGGCGAATTGAAAAGCTCTTGTAGGATTCCCCACATTCATCATTATTTTTGTATTTAACGGTGGCATATCACCTGCGTTACTGCGCGTGACCTCAAAGTTGAGTAAACCCTGATAGACATTGCCCGTGTCACCTTCTGCACAGGACACGGTTAGATCCTGATTGTCTTTGATGACTTCGGTGGCGTTTACGCAACCCACTACGGCAGGGATTCCTAACTCCCTTGCGATGATTGCTGCGTGGCAGGTGCGGCCACCACGATTAGTCACAATAGCAGACGCGCGTTTCATGACAGGTTCCCAGTCAGGATCGGTCATGTCAGTGACTAATACATCACCGGGTTTGACTTGATCCATTTCACTGGCGTTTTTTATGAAGCGAGCGGTGCCGCTACCAATTTTTTGGCCAATGGCGCGGCCTGTTACAATAGGGCTTCCGGTTTCATTTAGTTGATATCGTTCAATGATGTCACCATTGTTTCTGCTTTCTACTGTTTCTGGCCGGGCTTGAACAATGTAAATTTGATTGTCCTGGCCGTCCAATGCCCATTCAATATCCATTGGTCTGTCGTAATGTGTTTCAATTTTTAAAGCGATATTGCCGAGCTCATGCAACTGTTCGTCATTAAGGCAAAACTGTGATTGTTCTTCTTTAGAGGCGTGAATAATCTGGACAGGGGAGTTGGCTTTGGGTTTGTCGTTGTAAATCATTTTTATGGCTTTATCGCCACGAGTTTTACGTAAAATTGCTGGGATGTTTTTTTTAAGATTGGGTTTGTAAAGATAGTATTCATCGGGATTAACCGAGCCTTGCACTACCGTTTCGCCGAGGCCATATGCGCCGGTAATAAATACGGCATCACGAAAACCAGATTCAGTGTCCAGGGTAAAAGCAACGCCGCTTGCACCCAAATCACTGCGTACCATTTGTTGAATGCCAGCACTTAACGCGACGTCGTGGTGTTCAAAATTTTGATGCACACGGTAAGAGATTGCGCGGTCATTATACAGTGAGGCAAAAACTTCTTTGATTGCGGTAAAAATATTGTCGATACCGCGTACATTGAGAAAAGTTTCTTGTTGGCCGGCAAAGGAGGCATCGGGTAAGTCTTCTGCGGTAGCGGAAGACCGAACGGCCACGGTCAGTTCATGATGTGCGTTTGATTCCATTGTTTTAAAAGCAGTACGAACGTCGGCTTCGAGTGCAGGGGGGAGTGGGGTGCTAATGATCCAGCCTCTAATTTCTTTACCTGTTTTGGCGAGGGCGGTGACATCGTCGCTGTCTAATTGAGATAGTCGTTCTTGTATTTTTATATCGAGACCATCTTGGCCAAGAAAGTCACGATAAGCCTGAGCGGTAGTGGCAAACCCGTTAGGAACCTTTACATTGGATTGAGCTAGGTTTCCAATCATTTCCCCCAGAGATGCATTTTTACCGCCAACCATATCGACATCTTTTATACCTAAGTTTTCAAACCAGATAATTGTATTCTTATCCATTTGTTGCTCCTTTTTATAATAGGCAGTTATTATTGGCTCGATTCATTAGTTCGCACCAAAAATAAAAAATGTCGGGTTTTGTTATGCTGTGTTTGAGTGTCTACTATAGGTTTTCAGTCAAGTATTAGAAGGAATACCTAAAATCTGCAAACACCCTGTCATTACTCGCAATACTATTTAACAATAAACTATCACCTGATTGATAAACTATGCCGCCAAGAATAATACTCATACCACTATCAATTTCATAATCCAGTGAGGCGCGATAAAACCCACCGTCATCGGGCGATGTGCCGAAAAAAGACGTTAGTATGGTTGTTGTTAGTTTGTCGTGTATAAATGAGGCGGTGTGGCGTAGTGATACCTGACTTTCATTTACTTTGGTGTAGTCGGGTGGGGTATCCAAAATTTCGTTATAGTCCAACAGGTGGCGGTTGACTGCTTCAATTGAAAACGTCATATCTACTATTCCGTTGTAGTCTATGCCGAACATAATATCTGCACGGGAAAAATCTGCTTTTGCGTTGGCAAACTCAAGGCCATCGATATAGGCGGCTTCTGATTTGAATAACCAGCTACCGGTTACGATATTAGCTGCGGCTCCGGCGAGGTTTAATCGTGAATGCTCAAGTGTTTTCGGGTTGGATTTAACGACGTGAGGCTGGTCGTCATAATAATTAGCAAAATGGAATGAGACATCCCAGCCCGAAAAATTCCCGATCATTGCTAATGCTAGTTCAGGATTTTTTACGTCGTCGGGTATGGTTTCTGATGGAAATTTGGTGCTGCCACCGAGATAAAAATCACTACCAAACGGCGGCATTTTATTAAATCTGATTTCTGGAACTGCAATCGCGCTAATGTTCCAGTCTCCAGTATAGTAATCGGCTTTTAACATGGTAACCGGTAGTCGAAGGTCTTCGATGTCGACCATACCGGGTTCGCGAAAGTCCAAAGGGTTTAGCACATCAACTACGCGAAGTGAATCTGACTTTCCCCAGACAACAATTTGCCTGCCGACTTTAACGTCTAACGAGCTGTTGAGCGTGCCTCTAAGGTAAAGCTCTCTGACTTCCAGTTCTGATTCGTTGCTATCGAGAGTTTCTGTCGTAAACTTTGATCGGTCTTTAATTTGATAAGTGAGGTCATAGAATCCACTTAAACTAAAAACAGAGTCCCATTTGCTGTTAATTTTATAACGAAATTCTGGTTGTAGTTTAAGTTTGAGGCGAGATAAACCGCGATAATCAGCTTCACCAGAAGTTGGTGCGTTTTGTTGATAACTATATGAGCTGCTCAGTGACAAAAGTGTGGTGATATTCCAGTTTTTTTTAGCTTCGGTTGTTTCTTCCGATTTTGGTGTATCTAATGTCGGTGTGGAATCAGTCGGTTTATCTTGGGTATCATCAAAACCATCAAATAAATTATCTATATCCTGATTGCTGGACTCTTGGGGCGATTCATCAAAACCTTGCATTAAATCATTTATTGATTCATCAGCGGCAAATGCCGCTGATGTTAGTAAGTAGCTGACAAATATTGAAACGAACTTCATATTACAACCCTTTTTCCAACCGGCGAACGCTGAACTTGTCTTTATCAAGAGGTTGGTTAAATTTTATGTTGGTAAATTTTAGAATGCTTTTATGCTCGGTTATTTTTCCGCTTTTAGTTGTCATGTGAATTTCGGTAGGTGTCCAAATTCCATCAATGAGTTCCAAACCTTTCATGTCCATATACTTTAGCTTTTTTCCTTTTTTAAGCCAGCTAATTGAGCGGATGGCGACATAGTTATCTTGTCGTACAAAGACCATACCTTTTGTGGAGCCGGTTTCTTTTATAACGTCTTCGGTTCGTGGTACAGACTCAATTACCCAGACTTTTACCCCGTTTACTTCCATTTCTTTTTTAAAGGTAAAATCATAGTCTCCAAGGTCACGAGATGTCATATCTGAATAGCTGAAATCAGAACCCATGAAACTGCCACTTTTGTCACTGGTGGAGATACGTTTGCTTTTTTTCAAAGCGGGAAGGTATAGCCACTGGTCATCATCTTTGCTTGCGTCGTCATAATCATAGGTTAAAAAACCGGTGTTTCTTACGTCGGCAGGTTCTTGAAAAAACATAATCCGATAAGAATCCTCACCAATATCTTTACTTAACGAGTGAATTTTTCGTACTCGTTGCTTGCCGCGTTTATCGATGAGAATCATTTCCATATCTGAAATTTGATTATCACCGTCATCACGAGCATCTACTTTTTCCATGATGGCGCGTGCTTTAGCATCGTCTGCTATAGCAGATGCAGAAAATAGACTTGAGTACAACAAAACAGAGCACGATGAGAGAGAGAGTGCAGTACAAAATACTTTTTTTAATTTCATTGTTAATTCCTTTTAAACTTTATGTTTTTCATACATTACTTTCATCAGTGCGGGTGCAAGTAATAAGTCGGAAAGTAATGCGAGAATAATGGTGGTGCCGGTAATTAATCCAAATCTAAATACGTTGTTCATATCTGCTGTCATAAAGATGAAAAAGCCGATACATAATACTATGGTAGTAACAAAAATAGCGCGGCCGGTGGAGAGTAGTGTTTCTTCTACGGCCTTGTTAACGTCGTTATATTTATGGTGATAACGTCTGAAGTTGTGAAGAAAATGGATTGTATCATCGACTACAAGACCGATCGCGATGGACCCAATCAACATAGTAAACATATCGAGCGGCATATTAAAATATCCCATAACACTAAGCGATATAATAATAGGCAGTAAATTTGGGATCATGCTCACAAGCCCCAGTTTTACATTGCCAAGCAGTAAAATCATCATGATGGTGATGACGCCAGCAGCTACAAGATAACTAATTTTAGTGCTATTGATGGCGGCATCCATAGTGCGGCCAAATAATGAACCCATGCCGGTTGCGCTGGCTGTTGCAGTGTCTCCCAGAGTTTCTTTAAATTGCCTTTCAATTTCATGGATAAATTTTGTGTTTCTTGCAGCATCCATCCACGGCGTCTTAATTGTGAAACGTGCTTTACTGAATTGACTGTCTACCAGGTTTTCAAGGTCATCTGATCCAGAATTTTCAAACAATAAAAACTCTTGGGCAATTAAATCTCGTTCGGTTGGCGGCGTATAAAACTCATCTTTATTTTGATGTAAGGCGCGATTACTTTCTTTTAGTATATCAATTAAGGAGATAGTTTTTCCTACATACATTCCGTCCATAGAGAGTTTGTCTATGCTGGCGTGGAGTTTGGCCAAAGCTTCGATTACTTTAGGGTCGTATAAACCATTTTTTTTACCGGTATCAATAACAACTTCAATGACACCTGTGCCTTTCATTTCCACATCAAGTAGTTCTGTTGCTTGTCTGGTTTCCCATGTTTCGGGTAGCCATTTTAACGGGTCGTGAAAAAATGAAATTTTGAGTAGTCCAAAAATGGCAACAAAAAACAAAATGGCTGCTGCTGCAATTATTTGTTTGCTGTACTTGGTGGATATGTGGGCAAACTTCAACAAAACACTATCCATAAAAGCGGTACGTTTTTGTGTTGAATTGTCATGTTTTTGCTTTAGTGGAATTAAAGCAATAAGCGCGGGTAATAAAATCAGTGTGTAGAGAAGTGAAACAAGTACTCCGGCGGCTGCAAATTTTCCGAGGTCGGCTATTGGTGCAACTTCAGACATAGAGAATGAAAGTAGGCTGGCAGCGGTGGTTAAACTGGTCATTGCTATTGCTAGGCCTGAATGGCTCATAGCATAGCCAATTGAGTTTTTCTTATCGCCAGTTCGGTTAAAATTATGATAAAAAATTGAGAGTAAGTGAACCGAGGCTGCAACGCCAACGGCTAATAGGAAAGAGGGTAGGATTTGAGTTGGTAGTTTTAATGCAGTACCAGTTGCAGCCATAAAAGAAAAAGTAGAGAGTAATGTGAGAATTACAACCAGTATTGGTAGCAATACGCCTGATACCCGTCTGAAGAGAATTAATAGGACTAAAGCAATGGATAAGAGCGCAAATTTGGTGGATGTTTGCATATCTGTTTGCATGGATTTCTTAATTGCATCGACCACAATAGGCGCGCCGGCGGAATATATGACGAAATCATCTGCTTTATATTTGTCGACTATGGCGCTTACTTTTTTAACCATTTCGCTATTTTCTGCATCAGTTAAAAATATTGCGTCTTCATTCGTTGTTGTTTCAGCGCTATCATCAAACCCTGTTTCAATATCTGCTTCATTTCCAACAGGTGAATAGGCAATAGAATTAATAACGATTGTTGTGTATCTTGCATCTTCTGATATATACAGGTTTTGATAAAGTTTGTTACTTAGCGTCATCTCCTTTTTGTCTTGCATGGCTTGTGGGGAGTCTGGCCACTGCTCGAACAAATCTTCAACAATCAGGTTGTCACCTTCGCCTCGTGTATTGCGCGCGTTGATGAGGCTGTTTACCTCGTCAAGATAGGGGACGTTGTCTTCCAGTTCTTTGTGCAGTGTTTTTAGTTTGGTGAGAAATGACTGGGTAAAAACATCTGGTGTTTTAATCGCAAGCAAAATAAGGTCGTCACGTCCAAATTGTGCCCGGAATTGATTGTAGACTTCAAGAATAGGGTCTTCCTTATGTAAAAAACCTTCACTTGAGGTGTCGACGGTGATCTTTGGTAATTGTGAGAGAATACCTGCGATGATAATCAGCATTGTTAGCAAGGTTTTAATTCTATTGTCGAATATAAATAAACCGAAATCGTGAAATCCTTTTTCTATTCGTTCTTTCAGGCTGCTTGCAGCGGACGTTTGTGTTGTCGACATATCGGTACTCTTTACAGTTAGTTTGTAGTTATAGTAAGTTTACAGTTAATTATTTATACGTATTGAATTAAGGACTAAATTGACAACTTCAGTTGCTACTACGGAAATGGGTAGTATGAAATCTTTTTTATCTTCTTCTCTATTTACCTTTTTATTAACATTTTCTGATAATTTATTTCTTATGGATGCGCTTGCGGAATAAAAGTTCAGGGTGCCGATGAGCAGTATGTGAATTAATAAAGGGTTGCTTGGCCGAAATACATTTTTTTTTTCGCCTTTTTTTAATATGGTAGCTAATAAAGTTCTAATCTGGTTCATTTTGAAAATTGCCTGATCGTTCATATGTGTACCGCCAGATGCAACTTCTCTTAATATAAGGGGAGCTATAAAGGGATTGTTGTTTAAAGAACCGGCAAATACAGTGGCAAATTTTGTTAGCTGTTGTTCGGGTGAATCTTCATCCCGTATTTCCTTTTCAATCTGGCTGAGCACCCCTCCAATAGTTTCAACAAAAATTTCTTCGTATAGGGCTTCTTTATTTCCAACTCGGTAATAAAGCATTGCTTTGTTTACGCCGGCTTCGGCGGCAATTTCATCGACTCTTGCGCCATCAAACCCTGCATTGGCGAAATGTTTAGTCGCTGTACGAAGAATGATCTGTTTCTTTGTGTCGCAATCCATATAGGTGCGCCCCATTTATGTAACTAACCAGTTAGTTAAAAATTATAGGTGGCCTTGTGATTTTGTCAATTACTGAAGTGAAGAAAAATGAGAAAGAGTTTGTACTTAATAAAAAGGAAAGGGTGCTGTGAATTTTAAAAAAATTATGCACCCGTATAACAAGGGAGGGACTTTAGATGCATAATTTTGAAAAGTAGCTAGATGATTGTCTGACTCGTGCAATTAATAGCATGGCGTATTACGCCGGAAGTTAACCGTGCGTTATATATCTGCTTTAGCAATAAAAACCTCAAATTCTGTGGAATCTAGAACTCCATCTCTATTTCTGTCTACCTCGTTGAACTCGTTTGAGAGCAGTGACTGCTTATTGATTTCAAAAGGTCTAATAACACCATCCTTGTCTGAATCCATTTGACTGAACAGTGAGGAGACAGTGAGAAGGTTCGCTTTTTCTGTGGGTTTTTCCGCCAGTAAAGGAGTACTGAATAGGGCAATAGCTATTAGTAAATGCCATGAACAGGTTTTCATTAAATATCTCCAGACTTATGTTTAACAGTAATTTGGTTCGTATGATGAATTATAAGGAATAATCATGCCATTTCCAAAATAAATCGATAATTCAACCTGTTAGTCATTTTTTGGCTATGGGAACTTAAATACGATCTTGAATGATGTTGGTTCATACAGACGTATCGTTGTTAGCCGCAGCTGGTATTTTATCTTTAGCAAAACTTTATACTTTTAGTGTTTGAAATTAGGAGGGTGTTGAACTTAATACTGTTTGGCTGTACTCATCATGGATGTTACCCCGGATTAATTAACGTGTTCGTTAAATTAAATCGTAACTTGTCTCCCGCGATAATGATTTCTGATTCCTCCCTAGTTTTTCCGCTTCAAGCGGTTAACTCCCACAGCCTCTTAGATAACTCAATGCGGGGCAAATTAAGTCATCAAATTGGTGTTAAGTATCTGTCAAAATTATGTCACGCAATGAATTTACGTATGTAACAGATTGATAACTGTGTGGATTAGCCAAAAATCCACTGGCATGTGTTTTGCTCCTGTGTAATTGCAAGTATCAACGAGGTGTAAAGGAATGGCTGAAGAAGCTAAAAACAAGGAATCTAATGGCGGGGCCAGTTCACCTATGAAGTTGGTTGTGACTATGATTGTCGGTGGAATTTTACTCGTTGCAGTGAGTATAGGCGGTGTTTTTTTTATGATGAAATCAATGGGTATGCTTGATGGTAAGGGTGGCGGTGGACACAAGCAAGAACATGCTAGCGCTACGTCCAAACCTGTAATTTACTTTCCGCTGGAACCTGCTTTTGTTGTTAATTTTAAAGATCGCGGGCGAACACGATTTCTTCAGGTAACAATGGATGTGACGACGGCCGACGGATCAGTTATTGATGAAATGAAAAAACACATGCCACTTATTCGCAATAATATTTTGATACTACTTAGTAAGCAGGATGGAGATCTTCTTCAGTCTGCTGAAGGCAAAGAAAAAATTCGAGAAGCTGTGTTGAAGGAGTTGCAGGAAATAATGACCGAAAAAACCGGTATGGTAAAAACTGTTGAGGCACTTTATATCACTAGCTTTGTGACGCAGTAATCATGGCTGGGCCAGATATACTTTCACAAGATGAGATTGATGCTTTATTGCATGGTGTTTCTAGCGGTGATGTAGAAACTGAGAGCGAGGATTTTGACGCAGAGCTTTCGTCCTATGATTTTGCAAGTCAGGACAGAATTGTTCGCGGACGAATGCCAACGCTAGAAATGATTAACGAGCGTTTTGCGCGAATTTTTCGCATTAGTCTGTTTAATAAAATCCGTCGCTCTGCAGAAATTTCGGTAGAAGGTGTTCAAATGATGAAGTTTGTGGAATATGTTCACGGACTTTATTTGCCAACCAGCTTAAACATGGTGCGTATGGCGCCATTACGTGGCAGTAGCCTTTTCGTATTTGATCCTAAGCTTGTATACATTATTGTTGATAATTATTTTGGCGGGGCGGGACGTTTTCATACGAAAATAGAAGGCCGTGAATTTACGCCTACTGAATTAAGAATTGTCGAAAGTATTTTAGACAAAGTGTTTGAGGACATGATTGAAGCCTGGGCACCGGTATTGGATGTGGATTTTGAATTTTTGAATGCAGAAGTAAACCCGCAATTCGCAAATATTGTAAGCCCGAGTGAAGTTGTGGTGGTGAGCACCTTCAATATTGAGCTTGATGGTGGTGGTGGGGAAATGCACATTGTTTTTCCTTACCTCATGCTTGAGCCGATTCGTGAATTACTTGATGCCGGTGTTTTAAGTGACAGTGTTGAAATGGATGAGCGCTGGTCACAGGGGTTACGTGAGGAAATTTTGGACGCCGAATTGAAAGTTCTTAGCGTACTTACCAGGACGAAAGTTAATTTGCGAGAGGTTAAAGAGCTGGAGGTGGGTGATGTTATCCCCATTGAATTACCTGATACCGTACTAATGACAGCTGGTGGTGTACCGATTTTTAATTGTACTTTTGGTTCTCACGAGGGGAGAAAGGCATTAAAAATTGTGTCTTCATTACCTTCGCTCATTTCTCATCATGCAAGTGAAAAAAGATAGAGGTTTAAAATATGGCCGATACAGACATCGAAAATGAAGACGATCCGTGGGGTGATGCGCTCGCAGAACAGGCCGATGGAGAAGCTGGTGAATCAATCGGTTTAAGTGAACTGGTTGATGGTGAGGCGATTGCTGAATTGGAGGACACTGGAGAAAACGTTGATCTGGATATGATACTGGATATTCCAGTTACCATTTCGATGGAAATTGGCCGGGCTCAGATTAGCATTCGAAACTTACTTAAGCTAAATCAAGGCTCGGTTGTTGAGTTGGATAGATTGGCTGGTGAGCCATTGGATGTACTGGTTAATGGAACGCTAATCGCTCATGGTGAGGTGGTTGTGGTTAATGAAAAATTTGGTATTCGTTTAACCGACGTTATTACTGCAATGGAACGGGTTCAAAAGTTAACATGAATAGTCGTTTTTTTTGTCGCTCGTTTTTTTCAAAAAAAACTCAGGTGTTATCATTAACGACTGCATTATGTATCTCTTTAGCTTTAATATGTGTTTTTTTTGTTTCTTCCTCATTCGCTCTCGACTCATTAATTGCGCCCGAGATTGCATCAAAAAGTGCTGCTAACAATGCCTCTGCACAACCCGATGTAGCCTCAAGCATACTTAAGGTTGCAGGTGGGTTACTACTTGTTATTTTCGCAATTTTCGGCAGTGCCTGGTTTTATCGTCGTTTTGGAAACTTTTCTCCCGTCGCAAATGATTCGTTGAAAGTGATTGGTGGGTTGACAATGGGCCAAAAGGAAAAAATTGTGTTGCTGCAAGTGGGGGATGAGCAGGTGTTGATTGGTGTGGCGCCGGGGAATATACAAAAATTACATGTGCTGGCGAGTCCAATTAAGTTGAATGAATCAGTGGTAAAAGAAAATATCGCCTTTGCTGATCAGTTAGGTGAAGCAATTGCTAAATGGAAAAGTAAATGATGGCAGCACGACTCCTTTTATTATTTTTTGTTGGGTTGTTACCGGTAGTTGGGTATGCCGCTGACCCTGGTATACCAGCAATGTCATTATCTACGGATGCTGACGGTGGGCAAACATATACATTAACTTTGCAAATTGTTGCATTGATGACAATGATAACGTTATTGCCCGCAGGGCTGATGATGTTAACTGCGTTTACGCGAATTATTATTGTATTGTCTATATTGAGACAGGCGATAGGTTTAATGCAAGCACCATCAAGTCAGGTGTTGCTAGGCTTGGCTCTTTTTTTAACATTTTTTATTATGGCCCCAGTATTTGATAAAATTTACGATGATGCGTTATTGCCTTATATGGAAGAAAAAATTGAAATTAAGGAAGCCTTTACTGTAGGGAGAGCGCCTATACGAGAATTTATGATGGCGCAAACACGTGAGACTGACATTGAAATGTTTGCAAAAATTTCAGGTAATAAAGATATTCAGTCGCCAGAAACGCTGCCTTTTTCGTTATTAATTCCTTCTTTTATCACCAGTGAATTGAAAACCGCTTTCCAAATTGGTTTTTTAATTTACATTCCATTCTTGGTAATTGACCTTGTGGTTGCTAGTGTGTTGATGGCCATGGGTATGATGATGTTGTCACCAATGATGATTTCCTTGCCATTTAAAATAATGCTATTTGTTCTTGTTGATGGCTGGACCCTGATCATGGGAACGTTAGCTTCAAGCTTTTATATCTAAGGTATCCATTATGACGCCAGGTACAGTAATTGATGTTTTTCAACATACACTGCAAATAATTGTATTGTTGGTTTCAATTATATTGTTTCCTGCGCTTGGAGTTGGGTTGTTGGTAGCTGTATTTCAAGCTGCCACATCCATTAATGAAATGACGCTAAGTTTTATACCGAAATTATTGGTGACAATATTAACATTAATGTTGGCGGGTCCATATATGCTGGGTGTCATGCTAGCTTATATTAAAAAAACGTTTGCCGACATTCCCTTTTTGATTGGCTGACGGTAATGCCTCATGTATATAACCTCATCATAAAAATCCGGAAAATATAGTGTTATTTACCGGAGCAGAAATCAGTGCAATGGTGGGAAATTATGTGTGGCCATTTGTTCGTATTGCAGCCTTCGTCGCAGCAATGCCAGTTTTTGCTTCTACTTTTATAAATACGCGGATTCGCCTGGTTTTAGCCATTGCGTTAACTATTGTTACTGTTCCTCTTTTGCCTGAAGTACCTCAAATTGATGCAGTTAGTATTAATGGTGTATTGCTTATTATGCACCAAGTGCTTATTGGTGTTGCTATGGGGGCTGTTTTTCATATGGTGTTTGCTGTCTTTACCATTGGGGGGCAAATCATTGCTATGCAAATGGGGTTAGGTTTTGCGACCATGATTGACCCTGTGAATGGTTCGCAGGCACCTGTGCTCAGTATGTTTTATATTTTGTTGGTGACGTTATTTTTTTTTCTCATGGATGGTCATTTGGCTGTCATTGGGTTGTTGGTTGATAGTTTTCGGTCTCTTCCGATAGGTCTGCACGGAATATCTAGTGCAACATGGTGGAGTATCATTGTATGGGGGAGCAACATGTTTTCCGGTGCGATTATGGTTTCTTTACCCGCAGTTACTGCGCTGTTGTTAATTAATATGTCGTTAGGGGTAATAGGTCGTGCTGCACCTCAGTTGAATATATTTGCGGTAGGGTTTTCAATCACTATCACCGCAGGGTTTTACGTAATTCTTGTCTCTTTACCTGTGGTACTTGTTCAATTTGAATCCATCACTCTCATGGCTTTTGACTTAATGAAAGATATTGTTGGGATGAAATAAGCCATGGCAGAGAATGAACAAGGCCAGGACAAATCTGAAGACGCAACCGCGAAAAAGCTGCAAGACGCCCGAAAAAAAGGGCAGGTTCCACGCTCGCGGGAATTTAATACATTTTTCATGATGACTGCCTCTGGTGCTGGACTGCTATTTATGGGGGCGGATATTGTTCGTGGTTTGATGGCGGTTATTTTTTCTGGTTTTTCTCTTTCGAGAAAAGAAATTTTTGACACCAGCCACAT
>JAOTSL010000265.1 GCA_029864945.1 Gammaproteobacteria bacterium | reverse complement strand
GTCGGATAACTTTGTCAGTAAAAAACTCGCTAGCTGTGGAATATCTTCCGGGCGATCTCTTAAACTAGGCACGTGCAATTCAATAACATTAATTCTGTAATATAAATCCTGCCGAAACTCTCCTTCCTTAACCAAATTAGCCAGATCTTTGTGAGTAGCACTCAAAATACGGACATTTACATAAACTTCTTTTTGCGCGCCAACTGGCCGAACTGATTTTTCTTGAATAACTCGCAATAACTTCACCTGCATATGCATAGGTAAATCTGCAATCTCATCCAAAAAAAGCGTGCCACCATCAGCAGCTTGAAACAGTCCTTCTTTGTCGGCCACTGCGCCGGTAAAACTGCCTTTTTTATAACCAAAAAACTCGCTTTCCATTAAGTGCTCTGGTATTGCGCCACAGTTGACCGGCACAAAAGCATCTTCGGCACGCGGGCCCTGCTCATGAATCATGCGAGCAACCAATTCTTTACCGCTACCAGACTCACCCGCAACATAAACAGGCGCCTGACTCTTTGATAGTTTTGCTATCGTTACTCGAGTAGACTTAATGAGAGCTGAATTACCCAATAATGTGAGCTGTGACTTTCGTTGTTTTTTCGCTACAGGTATTTGCCTCACTTTAATTGCAGATGCCACCATCGTACGCAATGCCTGCAAGTCCACCGGCTTAGAAACAAAATCAAACGCACCTGCCTTTAATGCTCGTACAGCAGATTCAACATTACCGTGAGCAGTAATCATAGCTACCGGCGTCTGACTATAATCGGCGCAAATAGTTTCAACTAACTCAATACCATTACCATCGGGTAATCGCATATCGGTTAAACACAAATCATAACGATTACGCGCCAGTAACGCATTTGCTTCTGCTAACGTTCCTGCCGCATGTGCATCCATGTCCATCCTAAGCAAGGTGATCTGAATCAACTCACAAATATCAGGCTCATCATCTACCACCAGTACTAAGTAACCCGCCATTTATCGATTTCGCTCTTATTTATTCTAAAAGTTATTTGCAAATGTAATTCGAAAACAAGTACCACCTGTGGGAATCGGCACATAATCCAAGTGCGCCTGGTTTGCCTCAGCCAGCTCACGGGCGATGTATAAACCTAGGCCCGTGCCTTTTGTTGCAGTGGTAAAAAACGGCTCAAAAATCTGACTTGCCATTTCCGCATCTATCCCCGGCCCGCAATCTATCACATCAAGAAAGGCACCTTGCACATCACGAGATTTCCCAGCTTGGATTTCAAGCAAATTCACACCACTATGCTCACCACCGTGACGAATACCATTTTGGCATAAATTTGACAATATTTGGTGAAGGTGGCTTGGGTCAAAGATAATTTCAACATCAGGTGGCGACACATCAAGTCCCAACTTTTTTGGATCAACATCATGAGTTCTCGCAAATTCTTCCAGAAAATCGTTCAGCCAACAATCAAGTTTTATTGTTTCTGGAAGCGACTTATCACGCCGACTCAGTTGCATTACATTTTCAACAATCGTGTTCATCCGTACGGACTGCTCACGAATAATTTGTGTTAAACGCTTATCGGCCCTATCTAGATTAGCTGACTCTTCTAGCAATTGCCCTGCATGACTAATTGCACCCAACGGGTTTCTAATTTCATGTGCAACACTGGCTGTTAATCGCCCCAGCGCTGTCATTTTCATATGTTGCGCTTGCTGATCAAGTATTGATGTATCTTCCAGCATTATCAGCGCGCCTGCGTATATTTCTTTTCCCAAACGGGTAAACCGCGGGTAGATTGCCACAGAGCCAGTCACGCGAAAAACAGTTGAGTCGTAATTACTGTCCTGAAACCACCGAATTAATTGGTCGGCTAATGGCTTTGAAATTAGCTCCAGTGAAGGCAAACCTTTTTTAGCAGAAAGACCCAATAAATAACGCGCTGCTTCATTCATTAACCGAATATGCATTTTTTCATCAACAACCAGAACACCGGCCCCCATTCGCTGAATAATGAAATCATTCAACTGCCCCATATTTTCCAGATCAACACCAATTTTTTCTGCCAACCGCTCACTTTCTCGAAGCCGCTGCGCCAGCACACTAAAAACCAATGCAGATATAAATAATGTGGCACCCAGGGTTCCCGCCTGTACAAAATAACTAGGGGCTGCGCCATGTCCTAATACACGATAAGCATGCTCACCAAGAACCAGGAGAGAAGTTGCTGCCGCAAAAACCATGGCTGTGCGTAACTGGGTTAACGCCCCTATGGATGCAACAATCACAATAAACAAGACGCCGATACCACTGGATAGACCACCACTAGTATGCATAAAAACCATAATAGCAATGATGTCGATAATACAATGGAGGTAAATTTGAGGCTTAAGAGAAGGCCATCGAAGGTGATTTGCGATTACGACATAGAGCCCGAAAACTAGGTAAGCAATGGCAACAGCAAAAAATACTGCGGAATTATCATGACCCAACAATGAACCGACGGGTTGATATAAATAACCAAGGACAATAATAAAAGAGAGCAATAACCGATAAAGCGCCATCAGCCTCGCCGCCTTCCACGACATCTCGATGTTAGGCGCTTGTTCAGCTTGATCGCTAATTTTTATTAATTCGTCAATCATAGGCCTCCGTTGCCAGTCATTAACGCTAATTACTACTCCGAACAACCTAGAGCCTGCCCGAAAGAGGAAAGCCTACTGCGAAAATTTATTTATTACTAGAACTCGATTTTTTATGTGAAGCGCTACAATAATACAGGCCATTATGCTCCAAAGCTTCACTTTCAGGGACATGCACACCGCACTCGGCACATTTTTTAACAGATGAAACCGTATTATTACTTTTTACAGCCGCCTGCTTTCTATTTATCAAGTTTTGCTGAAAACGTTTAAAGAAGAACCAGACCAGCCAAATTACCGCTACGACTGTTATTAAACGTATTATACCCATAAGTTAGTTTTACTCTTGTGATAGGGATTATTTGCAATATTAGAGGAGATACAAATGCACGCTGAATACACCTGCAAATAAAATTTAGAACGTTCGGCTAACAGAAAACTCAGCAACCGAAATGAGCGCCTGCTTATAAGGCGAGTCAGGTAAAACGTCGAGAAAGGCAATCGCCTTTTCAGCTTCGGCCTGCGCCGCTTTGTAAGTGTAGTCCAATGCACCGGTTGCCACTACTGCTTCAATGATCTGAGCAATATTCTCTCGTCCACCTTGCTCAATCGCTTCACGCACTATACTAACCTGATCAACATCACCATGCCGCATAACATATATAAGTGGTAGTGTTGGCTTCCCTTCGGCCAAGTCATCACCAATATTTTTGCCAATTTCATCACTACTGGCGCCGTAATCCAAAACATCGTCAACTAACTGAAAAGCCGTGCCGAGATGCATACCATAACGACTCATAGCATCAATCTCATCCTCAGAGCG
>JAOTSL010000043.1 GCA_029864945.1 Gammaproteobacteria bacterium | reverse complement strand
TGACTAGACTAACTGTATGGGGTCATATATGGCCCCATACAGTATGGAAAATGCTCGCTTAACTTATGCGCGGCGAAACGATATTAGCCATTTGGCCTATACGGAAATTAAAGAAACGGCCGATGTAAGACCAAGCAGATGGTTAATACCACGTGATTTGTGTTTTTTTTAGAATCTACAATAACTTTATACTATGCTCATTGGCTCAGCTAGGTGATTGATATGTTAATAAAATTTTTTGTAACCCTCACAGCTTCCCTCATCTTACTACAAGTACAAGGATGCGGACTTTTGGATGGTGCTGCAGGTGATAGCGGATTTAAGATATCCGGTACTCTTAGCGGTCTTGAGGACGGTAAGGAGTTAAGTCTTTCGCTGAATGACTCCAAACAATTGACGTTATCCCAAAATGGGGGGTTCAGTTTCGACAGTTCATTGGCTGAGGCAGCAAGTTATAGTGTTGCAATCACGAGTCAACCAGGCGCTCAGAGCTGCATCATGAACAATGCGAGTGGCAGTATTGTTGGCTCCAGTATAGACAATATCCAGATCGTGTGCTTCAAGGAAGGGGAGTATTCCGTAAGCGCAAAAGTTATGGGACTGGACACCGCAATGACCTTAACGCTAACCGCCAAAGTGCCGGAATCCTCGAATACAGCGGACACTATTACAGAAGAATTTGTATTAGATGCCACTGGCACCTATACATTTTTAACACCGGTTCCCACGGGTAATGGTTACGAAGTGGCAATAAAAACTTTGTCCTCAGAACAATTGTGCAAAACAAATGACGGGCTTGGTATCGTTGGGTCGGAACATGTGCTGATCACCATACTCTGTGGTACACAAGATGATGAAGACGGAGATGGTCTGACCAATGACGAAGAGCTCAATACTTATTTTACCTCGCCTAAGATTGCAGATACCGATGGGGATGGTCTGAGTGATTATGAAGAGATTGTGACGCGCGGTTTTAATACGGCTCAGAATTTTAAATTCAATCCACGCATTGCTGATTTGCCGAAGCTTAAGATAGGTATAACCAGTGAGCCATCGGTGTCACTAAACATCACTAAGTCTGGTAGTACGGAAACTCAGAATTTAAAAAATAAAACAACCGGTGACGTAACAACTCAGGAAGATTCCTATTCTATCGGAGTGGAAGTGGGAATGAAGCAGGAACTAGGTACTAAAGGTGCCAAATGGACCGGGCATTGGAAGGCGAATTTTAATTGGACTAGAACAGATACCACAGAAACCTATAACACAGTGGAAACCACTACTGGTACTGTAAGTCTTAATGGCTGGGAAAAGAATGGCGGCAGTGTCAAGACAACAGTCAAGTTAAGTAATAATGGTAATCGCACCTTTACGATTACCCATTTACTGTTAAATGCGACCATGACGGGTACTAACGGGCAGTTGGTTCCTGTGGGTTCATTGACACTGGATGGTATCGGTGCCTTTCCGGAAGATTCACTGGAACCGCTTGGTGAAACAGGCGAGCTTGTATTTTCTAACAATGACTTGTTTCCCAATATCGCTGAAGACTTGTTATTAAGGGCAAAGTCCCTGTCAGTCAATATAGCCGGCTATGATGTAGCAGACAAGGACGGTGTTTCGATGGCCTTTTTGCAGGAGCAGGCGGCCGCCCAAGGCGCACAAATTATTATCGACTATGCCAATCGCAAAGTCCCTGTTGATTTTGTTGTCGCTACCAATTTTAACCCGCTAAGTACTGGCGTTACCTTGACGAAGATACTGAGCGATATCCTTCAGCTAAGTTACGAAACATCGGCAGGTGGAGGTTTGACTGCGTTAGAGGGTATTAACAACGTCGACAAGGCGAATGCAAAGTGGGTCATTATCCATGAGGCATATGATGGTGTATCAACTCAGAGTTTTCTTTATGATCAAAGCAACGAGGTCTATCAACTAAGCGATATTATGGTTAGGGCTGGAGATAAGATTGCGTTGATTTATTTGGAGGACGACGATGGCGATGGATTAGGTCTTCGTCAGGAGCTTGCTTTGGGTACAGACCCTACTTTAGCAGATACCGATGGTGATGGGCGCACGGACTACCAGGAAGTCTATGAACAGTGGGTTGTTACCAGTATAAATTCGTTATATCCAAACCTTTATCCATCTGAAGTTTATTCCGACCCCACGGTTGCCGATATTGATGGCGATGGTGATAACGATAGTACGGAAATGGCAAAAGGTAATGACCCATATAATAAGGATACGGATGGTGATTCAACACCAGATAATATGGATACTGATATTATAGCGTCGTCATTCAGTATTACTTCTCCAGTATCGGAGCTTCAATCCAGTAATTCAATTAATCTAAAAGGAGTTGTTGTTCCCAATAGCGGAGAAGGAATATGCTCTATTGATGTGGATTGGGGTGATGGGACAGCTGTTTCTACTAAGGCGATACTGTGTGCGACGATCAAGACTGCCCAGTCTTATGACTTTACCCATAACTATTCAGTATCGGGGAGTTACGTTGTTGTGATAACGGCAACCGATACGACTAACGCAGTCATTACTAAAGCATATACGGCGAAAATTGGTGCCAAGAATGAGATTGCCAAATACATGTTCAATGATAATTGGCGTGAAGCTTTGGATTTTAGAGAAGTAGTCGATATTGACAACGATGGAAAGGCAGACATTGTTGCTATTGATGATTTAAGCGGGGTTTGGGTTTCAAAGGGCAGCGAAACTGGCTTTGGCGCACCTGTTAAATGGGGTGTCGATTTACAATGGACTTTAACAAGTTCATACGACAACACTACAATTCCACGGCATCTTGTTGATGTGGATAGTGATGGTGACCTGGATCTGGTTGGTTTTTTTCCAAAGCTTATTTATGTTTCCATTAATGATGGCACACAATTCCGGGGTGCCATCAACTGGTATGATGGCTTTGGAAGAGATACAGGTTGGGATGTTAACAGTCATGTCCGGACTTTTGGTGATGTAGATGGCAATGGTTATGTTGATGTCATTGGATTTGGAGGGAGTGCGGTATATGTGTTGTTGAACAGCGGCACAAAGGATGCGAATGGCGACATGGTGAAGATAAGCGATGCCAGCCAGTTGAAGACGATGGCCTTTGTTGATAATCCAGCGACTACGGCGCTTAATGAAACCAATACATTTACTAGCTCGGCATCGTGGAATTCTTATCGACATACCCGTTGGGTAACCGATGTTAACCGCGATGGTAAGGCGGATATATTGGGATTGGCTGAAACGGAATTATGGGTGTCGTTGGGTCAAGGTGATGGCACGTTTGCTTCTCCTACTCCCTATCTCACCACTGACGTAACTAACATGACTGCTGGCAAAGGGGGGTGGACGGATAATCGTACATATCCTCGTATCCTATCTGATGTAGATGGTGATGGCGATCAGGACATTGTCGGTTTTGGTAATTCCGGCGTCGCAGTAATAGAAAACACTTCTGTTGTTAGCGGGGTGGTCAGCTTCGCCAGCGTGCGGACAATTGTTAATGGGAGCTTCGGTTATCAAGATACTTGGCGCGATACCTTTGATGACGGGACCTGGATGAATCACCATAAACATATACGCACCTTGGCAGACATGAATGGTGACGGTCTAAATGACGTTGTGGGTTTTGGTAGCCAAAGTGTCTGGGTATCTCTTAATAAAGGAAGTTTTCAGTTTGGCCCGGCACTAGATTGGCAGAATACAGAGTTCGATCTCGGTGGTTCAACAGCGTGTACGTATGAGTGGTACCACAATGACCATACCTACAAGCAGCGTTATTACTTCACCCGTCGTGCGGCCGATGTGAATGGCGACGGCAGCGCTGATTTGGTTGGGTTTGGTCGTTGTAATACGAAAACCATATTCTCAAGCACATTAATAGCGAACCCATAGGAGGCATTACAAAAAACGCCACGACAATTTAATTGTCGTGGCGTTTTTGTGGGTGTGATTTTTTTAAAGTGTTTTGGTTAATCCAGAGAAACAATCGACTCGTTGAGTACCTTGATTGGACAAGGCTGACAGTATGCCTTTTCACAAATTTAGGTTATAACTAACCATCACTACCTAACAAGACCACAGAAACAATATGAACGACAAAACATCTATACACGACCAATCAGCATCAATTGAATTAAATGTCGGCACTAAGCTTATTGAAATCCTGTACCAGCAAGCCCACGTAGCCTTGATCGGCGTCATTGCTACCGCGACTGGCATTGCAATCACTTTCTACAACGAAGTACCAAACACATTTGTTATTGGTTGGATAACTGCAATTTACGCCCTTTCTTTTATCCGATATTTATCCATTAAAAAATTTCACACCTCAGGCACATCCTTAACTGACAGCATCAAATGGGGCTGGATTTTCACTTTTTTTACCTTTTTGTCCGGACTTAGCTGGGGCCTAGCTAGCATCATTTTTTTTACACCGGATAATCTGCAATTATTTAATATTCTCACCTTAATTATAATTGCGATGTCAGCGGGTTCACTTGCTGCTTTATCGGCTAATCCTAGATCTTTTTATTTTTTTCTAGTTCCTGCCATGATTCCCATGATATGGCAATATCTCAACATTAATGACAAAAATTACATTATTTTTGGCCTTCTTCTCTTCGTACTTAATTTTGCATTCCACTCAATTATAAAAACCAATCACAAAACCTTGCGTGAATCTATTATATTACGCTTTAAAAACCTTGATCTCATTGGCCAATTAACACTACAAAAAGAAAAAGCAGAACTGGCCAATAAATCAAAAACTAAATTTCTTGCAGCTGCAAGTCATGATCTTCGTCAACCGCTACATGCTATCAGTTTATTTCTGGGTGCTCTTGAAGAAAGGCTGGAAAATCAAAAAGAAATAACCATTGTACACAAAATTCAAAAATCCAGTGATTCGCTTAATGAACTGTTAGATTCACTGTTAGATATTTCGAAATTGGATGCCGGCGTAGTTCAGGTCCAAACCGAGCACTTTTCTATAGAAAGCTTATTCCAAACAATGCAAAATGAGTTCACTGCGTACGCAGACGATAAAGAACTGAAGATAAGCTTTTCTCACACCACATTGTGGATCGACAGTGATTTTAAGCTTTTGGAAAGAATTATTCGGAATTTAATTTCTAACGCGATTCGCTACACAAACAAAGGCGGTGTTGCAGTTGGCTGCCGAAGACACCAAGGAAAAGTACAAATCGTAGTCTATGATACAGGTATTGGTATTCCGCAAGAAAACATCAATGAGATTTTTATTGAGTTTCATCAATTACACAATACTGAAAGAGACCGCTCAAAAGGGCTTGGGCTTGGATTAGCCATTGTAAAACGCATGACTGACCTTCTTGGTTTGGCGCTGGTTATAAAATCCGTACCGGGTACTGGATCAGTATTTGGTATTGAGTTACCCAATGCAACAAGTAGCAATCAAACTACAAATAAAATCAGTGGCGACACTAAAACAATATCAAATGAATATCAAACAGACCTTACATTAGAAATATCCGACAACACCTCTTTAACAGGCAAAACAATTTTAATAATTGATGATGAAAAAGAAATTCGCGATAGTCTCAGCGAGTTGCTACAAAACTGGCGCTGTAATGTAATCTCCTGCGCCTCTGGAGACAAAGCCGTACAAGCTTTAAAACAAAATAAAACTCAGCCGAATATAATATTAGCTGACTTTCGTTTGCGTGAAAATGAAACCGGCATTGAAGCAATAAATAAAATAAACGCCTTTTTTCCTAACGCTATCATCCCTGCAATTATCATTACCGGTGATACAGCACCAGATAGAATTAAAGAAACTAAAAAGAGCGGCCACTCGGTTCTTCACAAACCCGTCTCCCCAGTTAAACTGAAACACTTACTAGTATCCACTCTATCAAAGGTCTCAAGTTGATTAGGCTTTAAGATATAAGCCAACCCTTTTTCATCGCAAACTGCACAGCCTGAGTCCGATTACTCACACCAAAGGATTTTAAAATCGCAGCAACATGAGCACGAACGGTAGATTCACTTAAACTCAGTACACTACCAATGTCTTTATTCGATTTTCCGGTCGAGAGCTGATGAAGAACATCACGTTGCCTTGGCGTTAAGCTTTTATCCAACGTATCATTATTTGTTCGTGCATTAGTGGTATCAAGCATCGTGTTTCGCAATATTTCCGGTGGCACATATATCCCGCCATCAATAACTAGCTGCAAAGCATTTATCATGGTTTTTGCCGGAGATGATTTTGGAATATAACCATGCGCTCCATGACGCAAAACTTGCTCAACCATCTGTTGATCTTCTGTTCCCGAGAGAACAACAATATATGAATCCGGTGATTCCTCTCGAATAGCAAATAACGCATCGAGCTTACTTTTTCCTGGCAGCCCTAGGTCCAACAAAATCAAATCAATATAACTGATTTCATCAATAATAACTTTAGCCGACTCATAGCTACCTGCTTCAAATGTCTCAATAGACCTATTCAGTCCTTCAAGCACTAATAAAAGACCATCGCGGAATAACGCATGGTCATCAATTAATAATATTTTCATTAAATCCCCTTACCCAAGACAGCGCTATTTTGACATTTATTTTCATATGCAGCCACCCCAGCCTAAAGGCTTAACCCTTTTAGTCAATTTAAAAGTTAAATATTTGGGCGATACATAACAAGTTCTCTCAAGGAATATTTTTCCGGTTTTTGCATTTCGGATATGAGCTTACAAGTAACAGCCGCAAGCTCACCTAAGAATCACGCTAAATCGTTCTTTAACACAAGGAAACACATGATGAAATTTAAAACAGGTGCTATTTTTACCGTGTCAACGCTTATGCTGGCATTAACGGGATGTTTTGATTCGGGTTCTGATGATCCAGTAGCAGTAAGTGGACTTACCGTAATTGCAGAATCTGGAAATAATGTCACATTAATAGGTCCGTACAAGAGGGCTGCTCTAACGACGGCACAAATGATAAAATCGACATTGTTTCGTTTACCAGTACTCACGTCACTCGAAGTGATGAGACGTACTCAAGTAACGATAATACTTGTACAGGCACCAAAACGGCTACACCTGTCGAGTTCGTCATTTCTAGAGACGAGGCTGATTTAGTTACGACGGAATGGCAGGATGGCCAGGATTTAACGGCCACACCCCCGATGTCTGCAGCTAATAGCGGTATACCACTGCTAAATGAAGCCCCTTACACTCCATTAACCCTGTTTATGGATGGTACGCCAATGGCTTTGTTTTTTGTTGTTGATGATAGTTCGAGCGATGGTTTGGTGTTATATAGTGACAACAACAACACTGCTGGCATAGTAAGCGTTCAAGACCCATTCAGCAATATTAGCGCGACAACAACTCCAACAACTGCCGGCATTGATCTTAAAATCACCTTTGATTCAGTTGTGGAAACAAGTGGCACTAGTGCAGATGTCACATACACCGTCACCAACACTGGCGATACCGATGCGACTGCCTTTAATGTAATGGCTTGGGCAGACAGCAGTGCTGCACCCGGTTTAACGTCAACAGGCGGTACACTTGCTACACGCCATACCGCACTGGCCGCAGGTGCCTCTGCGTCAGCTACGATTGCGGTAAGCGGCACCTGGGCTGCAGGCAGTTATAACGCTTACCTGATTGCCGATTTTTCTTCAGAAGTAACTGAAACCGATGAAGGCTTAACCGGCACAAACGATAACCTAGCTCACCTAGCCTGGACAGTGGCTGCACCTGCGGGCATAACGCTTTCCAGCACGCTTGCTTCACCCACGGCTATCACATTGAATACACCGATGGCGGTAACAATGCTCAACGGCACTTCAGGTTATATTGATATTCCTGACGTGGTCGGTGATGCAACCCTCGGTTATGGTGTCTACGTTAGTGGCGCGAACCCTTCAATCGATATTGGCTACAATAGTGGCGGCAGCTGGATTGGCGGTATCGTAGGAAGCTCAGTTGATGCAATATCATCAGAAGCGGCGGTTCAAGGAAGCGCGGCGGATAGGTTGGCTAAGCTGAGTAATTCTAGCGGCGCAGATCAGACATTTACCGTTACCGTAAAACAAGGCGTCATGGGTGGTGCATACGGAGTTAAAACAGCTGTGACAGTGGCAACCCCGACAACCATTGCCAGTTCTTATAATGCAAGTGCGTTTGGTCCTTTTACTGTGGGTGCCGGTGGTAACTTGAATATAGATATCGCCAATCTCACTAACGGTGTCAATGTGACCCTATATGATAGTCTCGGCAACGGAGTTACTGGTGGCAGCTACCCAGGTGTAACGACAGATCGGGTTAAAGCAATTGCTCATACAGGCTTAAGTGTTGGTGATGCTATGTACTTTCTTGTCCAGCCATCAACCGGCGCTTCATATGCTGTTGGTGATATGACGGTGACCACTAACTAAGTACACTAATAACAAGTAAGCACTTAAGCCGCACTCTCTCGATGAGAGTGCGGCTTTTTTGTTTACTCAGCAAAGCGGGCAACGCCGATGAACTGAAAGAAGTCCGTGTTACTTCAGCCAAGGGGAAGACAATTTGAATCAGGGCGAAAGCATTGGCGCTATAACAGCCCCTGATCACACTAATTTAAATTCTCACCCGCTATCTAGGGACCATCAACAAGCCTAGTGATCATATACGCTCCGCCCATATCACCAGATAAGCACTTCCCTTACTCAAGCCAAAAGGCTTAAGCCTTTTGGTGGATTTAAGGATGTTTAATTTGGACGATATAATAGAACAACCGTTTTATATACATTTTTTTGCCTTCAAATAATTTGGATAGAGTTCTAGGAGAAGTTAATGCAAGTATCACAATTGAAAACACCACTGTCTTTTATAAAAAGCTTCTCTATTTTCTTATTCATAATTATTCTATCTGGCTGTTTGCCCTCTGAAGAAAACACCATAGATAATGCTAATTCACTCATTTCTATTTCGGTAACACCGACAACATCAACTACAACTTTAGGTGGAACCAAGCAATTTAGTGCAACGGGCATCTATTCAGATGATTCCAATCGAGACATTACAGCAAACGTTATATGGAGCTCGTCAGATACCACTATTGCAACCGTCAACACCGGAGGTCTTGTCACGACTAAAGCAGTTGGTAGTGTCATAATTTCTGCAGGAATGGGGAACATTAATAGTGATACAAGCAATGAGTCAGCAAGCATCACTGTTACGAATGCTACATTAATTTCCATCGCAGTTACTCCACCTAATCCTTCTGTTGCTTTAGGTTCCGTGTCGCAATTTACGGCTACTGGCACCTATTCAGATTCAAGCACACAGGACATTACAACTACAGTAACCTGGATATCTTCAAATGTAGCCACAGCAACAATTAGCAATACGGCAAACAGCGAAGGACTGGCTACTACACTTGCAATCGGCAACAGCACAATATCCGCTTCGTTAAATGGCATCAATAGCACCAATACCAACGAGTCAGGCTCCCTAACGGTTACCGGTGTCGGACTAGTTTCTATTGCAGTAACACCAGCGAACCCAACGATCCAATCAAATATGGAACAACAATTTAGTGCAACGGGTACATATTCAGATGCAAGCACACAAGATATCACCAACAATGTAACCTGGACTTCATCCAACAATACTGTTGCTTTTATTGAAGCAACAGGACTAGCCGTTTCTATAGGTGCTGGAAGTACCACTATGGCTGCGAGTTTAGACGGCATTAGCAGTAATGACTCAACTCAATCTGCTTCGTTAATAGTTACCGAAGCAATTCAACTGGTTTCCATATCGGTAACACCCGCTACAGCTTCTCTTGTCGCCGGATCTACTCAACAATTTACGGCAACTGCAGTCTATTCAGATTCAAGTACGCAAGATGTCACGTCATCTGCAACCTGGTACTCATCTTCTACTGGCATTGCATCAATGAGTAATGCGGTTTCTAGTGAGGGTCTTGCAACAACACTAACAGCGGGTAATGTAATAATTTCTGCAGTTCTTAATGGTTTCAGTAGTGACACAACTTCTGAATCAGCTAGCTTAAATGTTAGTGCAGCAACTTTGGTGTCTATTTCTGTAACGCCTTCCAATCCATCTATTGCATTGGGATTAACACAGCAGTTAACAGCAACAGGCGTGTATTCAAATTCAACAACACAGGACATTACAACATCAGTCACCTGGGCTTCAACAAACACCACAACGGCGAGCATCAGCAATGCTGTCGCTAGTGAGGGACTTGCTACATCTGTAGCTATCGGTAGCAGCACAATATCGGCTACCCTCGGCAGTATTACTAGCACGAACACAAGTGAATCTGCCGCCCTAACGATAACCAATGCTTCGTTAGTTTCGATTGCAATTACGCCATCCAATGTTTCAATCCCTGCCGGATTGACTCAACAATTTACAGCGACAGGTACATTTACGGATTCAAGTACACAAGACATTACCAATACCGTTAGCTGGGCTTCATCTCAAACTTCGGCGATTACTATTAGTAATACGACCAAGGGATTGGCGACAAATACCGGTACCGGAACAACGCCAGTAGCTGCGACTTTAAATGGTATTAGCAGTAATAATACGTCTCAGTCCGCGACTCTTACAGTAACGAGTGCTCAGGTAGTTTCAATTGCAGTAACCCCTTCGATACCTTCAGTACCGCTAGGTCTGACTCAGCAATTTACGGCAACGGGCACCTTAACAGATGGTAGCCAAAGTAATTTAACCAGTTCAGCAACCTGGTCGTCTACCACTACGGGTGTTGCAACTATCAGTAATACACCTGGTAGTCAGGGTTTATTGACATCAGTTACGCTTGGTACGTCAACAATAGCAGCGAGCTTTAACGCTATTAGCAGTAACGATACCAGTGCATCAAGTAGCCTTACGGTTAGCGCAGCTACGTTGGCTTCTATTGCTGTTTCTCCACTGACAGCCACTATTACAAAAACAAGCACCCAACAATTCACCGCAACAGGAACCTATACCGACGCAAGTACTCTGGACATTACTACCTCGGTAACCTGGGCCTCAACAAACACAGCCGTTGCAACTATTAGTAATGCGGTAAGTAGCGAAGGTTTAGCAACTGGAACGGGGTCATCCACTTCCACTATTTCCGCAACACTTGGTGGAATTAGCAGTGCTGATAGCAGCGAATCGGCCTCGTTAACGGTATATAAAATAATTTATATATCATCAACAGGCAGTAATGCTAACTCTGGTTTAGATTCAACATTACCACGATTGACTATTTCTACAAGTGGTCTAGCGAGTGGTGATGAAGTACGCGTTGCAGGAGGCACCTACTCTATTGGCAGCGCAATTGTCTTAACAGGTGGCGTTAAACTGCTGGGTGGTTATAGCGCTGACTTCACCGTTAGAAACATTGCTACAAATACAACTATTGTACAGGACACCCGTACAACTACTGCAGCCTCTACAACTCCTCATCGAGTCTTTGAAGCTGTAGGCATTAGTGTTGATTCTTCAACAGTATTAGATGGGTTTACCATAATCGGTGCAGCGCAAATAGGCGGTGCGGATTGGTCAGCTGGCATATTTATCAATAGTTCAGCCGCACCAACTATTACAAATAATACTATTTTTGGTGGTTCTGCTAATAGTTATGGCATATACGGCGCTGATTTCAGCAGTAGACCGGTAATCATGTATAACAACATCAACGGTGGTGGAGATGGCAGTGTTGCTACAGCGTCACATTACGGCATTTTTATCACAGGTAGTAATGCGAAAATAAGTAACAACATGATTTTTGGTGGTTCTGGGAATGCAACATATGGCATCAGACTCGTTAGCTCTGGTTCGATAATCAATAACACAATTGATGGCGGTACTGGAACGAATGCCACGGCTATAGCTATTGATTACAATGCACCATCAACAATCATTAATAATATTATCACTACCTCAACAGCAGGAAGTGGCTATGGAATCAACTTCGGCGATTCCCGAGGAGCCAAAACCAATGTGATTCGTAACAACACAATTTACGGTGTTACTTATACTTATTACGATCATTATGATTCATTGAATGCAGCTTCATGTGCAGGTAACGGTGATGGTGACGGCAACAGCGCATCGTGCTCATTAGCCGAAATGGAAGCCATGACAACAGGCCACACAGCCACGGGAAATGTCGCGTTAACACCACTTTATACCAACTATAGCGGTGCTGATACTATTGTTTCTACTATGGGTGACAACGACTGGACTTTAGCCGCTGGCACCTCTGTTAATGTTACTGAAGGTGGCCTTGACGGTGTCGTGCAGGGCTGGAGTTTTACGGATGATAAAGCTGGAGTTACAAGAACTGCAACAATTCCTGGTGTTCCTAGTAATATCGATGCAGCAGGCTGGTCAATAGGGGCATTTGAATACTAAATTTAATTGTAACAATACGTTGCAAAGTTTTTAGTAAACTGGAAATAAAAAAGGGCTGAATGAGACTGTAAATCATTCGACCCTTTTTTTGAATCAAAGAAAAAGAAGAGAGAAAGGCGAGAAACTTATTCTTCTTTATTCTCAAGGCACAAAAGCTCTGAGAGGCACATGCCGGGCAAGCAAATCCATCAGGCCACTTCCATTGAAACAACGCTTGAGTACATTGCTCTTCAGTACCATAATCGTTAAACCATTCAAACAAACTAAAACCACTTTGAAATTGGATCGCATTTTTGCTCATCATCCACCTCTTTTTTGTTCTATACAATAATTATAGTTCAGTTCTGGAGGGTGGCTGTGGATTATGGGTAATCAGGTATTTTGTTAATAGGCTCTAATTACACATACGATATTAATTAAGAACCTTCTTTCGGTTTAATTAACGTAATGTTGAGCAAGCTTACTAATAGTAATAAAACAACGTAGCTTTACCTTCGTGCCAATCAACATTGTTCTCAGACATCTTGCCTAACTCAGCACGAACTGACAAGTTATTAGCCAATGCGATGCTTTGTTGAACATTAATTGAATAGCGCTCCGATGCCAAACCTATAACAGCATCACTATAACGAATAAAGATGTTGACTCGCCATCGATGAATTGGCTCGGCAATCAACCCTACGCTAGCACCGGATGAAAGGTTCATTTCATCACCCTTAGTAGAATATTCAGTTAGCACATCTGCAAATCCATATAACATATGGTCATGACTGCCTAGCAATGAATATCCGATTCCAACGCCACCATCAATAAAGGTAATATCATTTCGTTGAGGTGAAGGAGAGTCCTCCCATCCAATCTTCATTTTCCACGATACGCTTTTAAAAAAACTACTTTTTGGCTCTAAAGAAAAAATATCTAAAACCGTAAGTTCATCAATTTTTAGACTTCCCTTCTCTACATCATAATTCGCAATTACATTCATAAATCCGAGCGATGAGTTTGAAACAAAACCAGCACTTGGGTCAAGCAAATCGTGATAAGCAGGTCTCCAAGATAGCGACACTGCATTAGCGCCCAAATTCCTCACTGCACCAACCCCAACTCTTGCACTGCTGTGACCTTCATCAGGCCGGATAGACGGCGCTATAACTTCTATTTTTTCACTGGCTTGTTTAATTTTACTTCTCGCCAAAAGCGCGGTCCTTTCTTTTTTGTTCAATTTGGTTGCGCTATGTTCGCTATTCTTCAATTTATCGTAGCGATAAAGATCATTAAGAAGGTCTAATACCAATACTTTCCTACTTGGGTCTAGTGCAGCCATCTCATCCTTTATATTTTCTAACCCTAGTTCAAATGCATTAAAAGCGAGACTCACATCTGATGCAACCATAGTTGCCTGCCTAGCCTTAATGATCCTTGCATGAGAAGGGTGATAACTGACATCAGAAATAAACCCCCTACTGGATAAATAGCGAATCGTGTCGATGGGTATAGTCCAGCCTGTAAACTCCTTCGTGAATTGATCATCAGGGTAAGCAAGATCTAATAAAGACAATAGATGGTATGAGCAATTTTCAGAAAAAAAGTAATAATCAAAATAACTTGGCGCAAGTTCATAGACATGCTTCAGTATAAAATCAATTTTATCTTTCGGTATATTAAGTGTGTATTCCCAAACATCTCTATTTTCCATCTGAGCATATTCCCTTAGCTTGGTGTAATAAGGAACCACACTATATTTACCAGGAAAGCCGCCGGATAAACCGCGCATAGAGTAAGATAGCGCCCCCACGGAAAGATCAACCTGAGCCGCGTAATTAATACTATAATTTAACATCCGAGTTTCAGCAGTTTGGTTTTTTTTATCCAACCGCAACAAAGTATGACCAAACATTGATGACGGGCTATTTGGGTGCGTAGTAGGAAATATTACCGCTATCTTCTCCGGCTCTACGAATTTCATAAATATATCAAAGTCTTTGCATTGCTCAAATTTCAACTTATTCGTATCGAATTTGAGCTGCTGATTCAACCAATGAAATCGTGCAATAAATCTACACTGAGCAGATAATTTGACTGGCTCAAGCGGACGACTCGAAAAAAAAGCAGCTAAAGTGGATTCCAGTTCAGCCTTAGGATCAGTTTTCCCACGTGGAGATAAAAAAAAGTCAGCACTATCAACTTGACTGATATAATCGCCAAACATATTCTTTTTGTAGTGGCCAAGTACCAGCCATGTTTTATCACTATAAAGCTCTTTTTCTCCCACATTGAGAAGCAATTCTTCTAAATATTGAGGAGGAGGATTACTACCAACACCAACA
>JAOTSL010000042.1 GCA_029864945.1 Gammaproteobacteria bacterium | reverse complement strand
GATTACCGCACTGTCTTCCCATTTGTTCAAATGCTCGTCTGTTCGATTAACTTCGAGCTGCTCATTATTAAAATATTTAACGGTTTCGTAGTTCATTAAACTATCAATGGCAATATTGTTTGCGTTGGACTCATGCTTATTCATTGCCTGACGATGCTCCATTCGCCAGTTCATCACTGCCATAGTAAAAACAACATAAATAACAACACAGCCAAAAATAACTACACTAAAAGTCCAGCTGTATTCAGATAACAAATAAGCCGCGACTAGAAAAAACTCAACCAAAATGGGAATAATGCTAAACGCAAAATAATTTAGAAGATTACTTAGGCTTGTAGCGCCCCGTTGCAAGTCCCTACTAATCGCGCCAGTTTTTCTCTCAAGATGAAAGCGCAATGACAAATCATGCAAATGCTGCATAGTCCGAATGGTTAGACGTCGCATTGCTCGATAACGCACTCGAGTAAAAAGCACGTCTCTTAATTCATTAAAAAACGAACTGGCAATTCGTAACACACCATAAGCAAACAACAACATTACCGGCAAGACGATAACGTCACTCAAGTCAACACTCAGGCTATCAACAATGCCTTTAAGTACAATAGGAACACCGACGTTAGCGAACTTTGCAAGCACAAGACAAATCAGCGCGAACAATACCCGCCCTTTGTATTCCCACAAAAAAGGCATTAGCGCCTTAATGTTGTCCCAGTCTTTAGCAGAGGCATCCGGAGAATCGGTGTAATTAAATTTATGCGACATAAAGTCTGCTTCATTCCTTCTATAATATGGTAATGGCCGAGTCATAAATCATACCGGATTTATAAGACTCCACCCAGCGAGTATATTTTATCCGTTGTTAAAATTGCTCTTTCCCTGAAAACACCCCACGAGAATGCTCTTATTAGCCATTACTTTCAATGAGTTAGTAATTGTTCTGGGTTGTGATTGCGACTTATGCCAGCTATACAGTATAATTTCCGGCTATTTTGCCTCGCAATAATCAGCGGGCACTCTGTTCAATTGGCGGCTGTCGTCAAAATACATGTATATATTTGGTCAAAACGAAGACTATGAGTAATCAAAAATTTAAAGGGCTTTACCGCCCTCAGTTCGAAAAAGACAATTGTGGCTTTGGCTTAATCGCCCATATGGATGGCGAGCCAAGTCACTGGCTTGTTAAAACAGCAATAAGCTCCCTAGCCTGCCTGACCCACCGTGGTGCTGTAGCGGCCGATGGAAAAACGGGTGACGGTTGCGGCATATTAATGAGCAAACCCGATAGCTTCTTACGTCTTATCGCTGAAGAAAATAACTTCACGCTAGGTAAAAACTACGCAGTTGGAATGGTTTTTCTTAACACCGATGACGCACTTGCACAAAAAGCTCAAGACACCTTAAACAAAGAGCTCACCGCTGAAGGTTTAAAGGTCGCCGGCTGGCGCGTAGTGCCCACCGACCCAACGGCCTGTGGTGATGACGCATTAAAATCGCTTCCTCAATTTAAGCAGGTTTTTGTCAATGCGGCCGCTTCGATGGACGAAGAGACATTCGAACGCCATTTGTATATTGCACGTCGACGTACAGAAAAAGTGCTTGAGGGCCAAGATGACGCCTTCTACGTACCAAGCCTTTCCGCTCGATTATTATCGTACAAAGGCCTGGTCATGCCAGCTAATCTTCCGCTGTTTTACACAGACTTACATGATGAGCGATTCACTTCATCCATCTGTGTATACCATCAGCGTTTTTCGACTAATACCTGGCCTCAATGGCGTCTGGCCCAGCCATTTCGCGTACTCGCACACAATGGTGAGATAAACACGATTCAAGGTAACCGAAATTGGTCTATTGCCCGTGGCCACAAATTCGATACACCTTTGCTTCCCATGGAAGACATTCGACCCATGGTTTCAACAACTGGTTCGGACTCGAACAGCATGGACAACATGCTCGAAGGCATGATGGCTGGCGGTATTGATATTTTCCGCGCCATGCGTTATCTGATTCCACCAGCATGGCAAAATGTGGAAACAATGGATCCTGATTTGCGTGCTTATTACGAATACAGTTCCATGCACATGGAGCCCTGGGATGGTCCAGCCGGGGTTGTATTAACCGACGGCCGTTACGCAGCCTGTGCACTAGACCGAAATGGCCTGAGACCTGCTCGTTATATCATTACTAAAGACCGCCACATTACACTGGCATCTGAAGTTGGTGTTTATGACTATAAGCCCGAAGACGTTGTTGCAAAAGGCCGCCTCAAACCAGGACAAATGCTTGCCATAGATACCTTGAACGGCAACATCATTCAACCTGAAGAAATCGACCAGATGCTTAGCAAACGCCACCCTTACAAAGAGTGGCTGGATAAAAATGCAAAACATCTTGAAGCACGCCTTTATGGTGATGACAACCTGGCACCTTCAATCCCTGAAGATAAAATTGATGTTTATCAGAAAATGTTCCAGGTATCTTACGAAGAACGTGAACAGGTTATTGGCGTTCTTGCACAAAGTGCTGCTGAAGCAATCGGCTCCATGGGTGACGACACCCCAATGGCAGTTCTATCACTTAAAGAACGTTCTTTGTACGACTATTTCAGACAACAATTTGCACAAGTAACCAATCCACCGATTGATCCCTTACGTGAAAATATTGTTATGTCGCTAGAGACTTGCTTTGGTCGCGAACAAAATCTATTTGAAGAAACCGCTGATCACGCTGATAGACTACTTGTTGATTCACCCGTTATATCACAGGGTAAATTTGACCAGTTACTTTCGCTAGATGATGCCAAATATGCACATGAATTTATTGAGCTAAATTATGACCCGAAAATCGGCCTCAAAAAAGCAATTATTGCCGTTTGCGACGCTGCAGTTCAGGCCGTAAAAAATGACAAAGTCATATTGGTACTTTCTGATCGAAATATTCAAAAAGATAAGCTCCCTATCCACGCACTACTGGCAACCGGTGCCGTTCATCATCGCCTGATCGCGGAGGGTTTGCGTTGCGACGCAAACCTTGTTGTAGAAACCGGTAGCGCACGAGACTCCCATCAGTTTGCCGTATTGCTGGGTTACGGTGCAACAGCTGTTTACCCTTATCTTGCTTACGAATGTCTTGCAGATATGGCACGCAAAGGTGAACTTGACGACAGCACAGGCACTCGTCTGGCCACCCGATACCGTAAAGGTATTAATAAGGGGCTGTACAAGATCACATCAAAAATGGGCATATCGACCATTGCCAGTTATCGCGGTGCACAGTTGTTTGAAGCTATTGGCTTAAATGACGAGATTATCGACTTATGCTTCAAGGCAACAACTTGTCGCATCCAGGGCTCAACATTTGACGACCTTGAAAAAGAACAGCAAGTAGTAGCAAAAAAGGCCTGGATACCACGTAAAACCATTGATCACGGTGGTTTACTAAAGTACGTGCACGGTGGCGAATATCACGCTTATAACCCGGATGTAATACAGACACTTCAAGCTGCAGTTAAAAGCGGCGAGTACAGTGACTACATCAAATATGCTGACATTGTAAACAATCGCCCTGTTTCATCTTTACGTGACATGCTTTCAGTAAAAATAAGCGATAAAGCAATCAGTATTGATGATGTTGAACCCGCATCTGAAATATTTAAGCGCTTTGACAGTGCAGGTATGTCACTTGGTGCATTATCACCTGAAGCTCATGAGTCACTTGCTATTGCAATGAACAGATTAGGCGGGCGCTCAAACTCAGGTGAAGGTGGCGAGTCTATCGAACGCTACGGCAACGAGAAAGTATCCAAGATCAAACAGATTGCCTCGGGGCGATTTGGCGTAACACCGCATTACCTGATGAATGCCGAAGTCATTCAGATAAAAATTGCACAAGGCGCAAAACCTGGTGAAGGCGGCCAGCTACCCGGCGGAAAAGTCAACGACCTGATCGCGACTCTGCGTTTTGCAACGCCTGGTGTTTCACTAATATCACCTCCACCACATCACGATATTTACTCTATCGAAGATTTGGCGCAATTGATTTTCGATATCAAGCAAATTAACCCTGACGCACTGGTATCAGTCAAACTGGTTGCAGAAGCTGGCGTTGGAACAATCGCCGCCGGTGTTGCAAAAGCCTATGCCGACCTGATTACTATTTCGGGTTACGACGGTGGCACGGGAGCAAGCCCATTAACATCAGTTAAATATGCTGGCTCTCCATGGGAGTTAGGCTTAACAGAAACACACCAGACTCTACGTGCGAATAATTTACGAGACAAAGTTCGCTTGCAAACAGATGGCGGTTTAAAAACCGGACTTGATGTAATAAAAGCAGCCATTCTCGGCGCAGAAAGTTTTGGTTTTGGTACTGGCCCTATGGTCGCGCTAGGTTGTAAGTTTTTGCGAATATGTCACCTAAATAACTGCGCAACCGGTGTTGCAACTCAAGATTCAATATTGCGCCGTAACCACTTTATTGGTTTGCCGGAAATGGTAATGAATTATTTTATCTTCGTTGCTCAGGAAACCAGAGAATGGATGGCCAAACTTGGTGTTAGTAAACTTGAAGACTTGATCGGTCGTACCGACTTATTAAGTATCATCGAAGGCAAAACCAGCAAGCAAAATAATCTGGATTTATCGCCACTGCTCTCAGACGGCGGTGTTGACTCTAGTAAACCTCAATTTTGCGTTGAACCTAAAAACAACCCGTTTGACAAAGGCGAACTGGCCGAACAAATGATTTCTGATATGGCAGATGCTATCGCGAACAAATCAGGCGGCGAATACGCTTATAAAGTATTTAATACCTCCCGTTCAATTGGCGCCCGTATCTCCGGCCAAATAGCCAAACAACATGGCAACCAGGGTATGTCTGAAGCGCCAGTAACACTTAACATTACCGGTTCTGCCGGCCAAAGTTTGGGCGTCTGGAATGCAGGTGGCTTGCATATCAATCTCATTGGTGACGCTAATGACTATGTTGGCAAAGGCATGACTGGCGGTAAAATTGTTATTTATCCACCTAAAAATAGTAGCTTCAAGACCAACGAATCTACCATTATTGGCAACACCTGTTTATACGGTGCTACCGGTGGAAAATTATATGCCGCTGGCCTTGCTGGCGAACGTTTCGCGGTCAGAAATTCTGGCGCTCACACCGTTGTAGAAGGTGTTGGCGATCACGGATGTGAATATATGACAGGCGGCTGCGTTACTGTTCTGGGTAAAACCGGATTAAACTTTGGCGCAGGTATGACGGGTGGATTCGCTTACGTGCTCGACGAAGAAAATGTATTCGTTGATAGGTACAATCATGAACTCATCGACATTCATCGAGTAGCAAATGAAATAATGGAAGCGCATCGAAATCACCTTCGTGACGTAATCACAAATTACGTTAACGAAACTGATAGCGAATGGGGTCAACACATTCTTGATCGTTTTTCTGATTACGTAGGCAAGTTCTGGCTAGTTAAACCAAAAGCGGCAGAACTGGATTCCTTACTCGAAACTTTACGTAGTGCCGCGTAGCAATACGCGCATAACAGTACGGCATAACAGGTTATAGAATTATGGGAAATGATTTTCAATTTATTCAAGTTCACCGAATTGATCCAGAGAAGAAGTCGGCTGAAAGCCGACTTAAAAACTTCGACGAAATTTATGGACAATTCGACAAAGAAAACTCAATAGATCAGGCTGAGAGATGCTTGGCTTGCGGCAATCCATATTGCGAATGGAAGTGCCCAGTTCACAACTACATTCCAGATTGGTTAAAGCTCGTCTCAGAAAATAAAATTATTGAAGCGGCTGAGCTTTCACATAAAACCAATTCATTACCCGAAATTTGCGGTCGCGTTTGTCCGCAAGATCGCTTATGTGAAGGCGCATGTACCTTAAACGATGGCTTTGGCGCGGTAACCATTGGTTCCGTAGAAAAATACATTAGTGATCAAGCTTTTGCGCTAGGTTGGAAACCCGACCTATCAAACGTAACTGATACGGGTAAAAAAGTTGCAATAATTGGAGCCGGACCAGCTGGTTTAGGCTGCGCTGATATATTAATCCGTAATGGCGTCACACCGATTGTTTATGATAAATACCCGGAAATCGGCGGCCTGCTAACATTTGGCATTCCTGGATTTAAACTAGAAAAATCAGTCATCGAAAAACGTCGCGAAATTATGGAAGGCATGGGCGTTCAATTTATCTTGAACACCGAAATTGGCAAAGACATTACCTTCCAAGATTTACTTGATCAAAACGACGCTGTATTTCTTGGCATGGGAACTTACAAATATATGAAAGGTGGCTTTCCTGGTGAAGACTTACCCGGCGTACACGAAGCTTTGCCTTACCTGATTTCAAATACCAATGAAGTAATGAATTATAAAATTGAAAATGATGTCTTTGTTGATTTAAAAGATAAAAACGTCATTGTACTTGGTGGTGGTGATACCGCGATGGACTGCAATAGAACCGCTGTTAGACAAAACGCAAAAAATGTTGCGTGCGTCTACAGAAGGGATGAAGAAAACATGCCCGGTTCAAAACGTGAAGTTTTAAACGCCAAAGAAGAAGGCGTTAATTTTATGTTTAATCGCCAGCCGATTGAAATTGTCGGCAACGGAAAAGTTGAAGGACTTAAAGTTATCTCAACTCAACTGGGTGCACCAGATAAAAATGGAAGAAGCCGCCCTGAGCCAATAGCTGGATCAGAAGAAATTATTCCTGCTGATGCGGTGATCATTGCATTTGGTTTTCAACCAAGCCCATCTAACTGGTTTGCTGATTTTGATATAAAAACCGATGATTGGGATCGAGTAATAGCTCCTGAAAATGCAGAATACAAATTCCAGACAGGCAACCCAAAAGTTTTTGCCGGGGGTGATATGGTTCGCGGCTCCGACTTGGTTGTTACCGCTGTTTTTGAGGGCAGGCAAGCTGCAGAGGGAATTTTGGATTACCTCGAAGTACAATAGAAAGCACAATAGAAAGCACAATAAAAAGTACGATCGAAAGTACAATAACTATTAACGTGCGCCTTACGTAACATCCTGATTTGACGATTAGAATTGAGAGAGAGTAGAAATGACAGAATTAAAAAACGATAGCTTCCTTCGAGCACTTGCAAAAGAGCCGGTTGACTCAACACCCGTCTGGATGATGCGTCAAGCTGGCCGTTATTTACCAGAATACAAAGCAACTCGCGCCAAAGCAGGCAGCTTTATGGATTTATGTAAAAATGCTGATATGGCTTGCGAAGTCACACTTCAACCGCTTGAGCGTTACCCGTTAGATGCTGCGATTTTATTTTCTGACATTTTAACAATTCCTGATGCGATGGGACTGGGCTTAACATTTGAAACTGGTGAAGGCCCACGATTTTCAAATCCTGTACGTACAGAAGCTGACGTAAATAAATTATTTGTACCCGATCCTGAAGGTGAACTGCAATACGTGATGAACGCGGTTCGTACCATTCGTCGCGAGCTGAACGGCCGTGTTCCTTTAATCGGTTTTTCCGGTAGCCCATGGACATTAGCAACTTACATGGTAGAGGGCAGCGGCACTAAAGAATATGCACACGTTAAAGGCATGATGTTTGATCGTCCTGACTTGATGCATAAGTTACTTGATACCACTGCTCAATCAGTCACAAGTTACTTGAATGCTCAAATCAAAGCCGGTGCACAGACCGTTATGATTTTTGACACCTGGGGTGGCGTTCTTACTCCTAGAGATTACAAAGAGTTTTCATTACGCTACATGCAACAAATCATTGATGGATTGATTCGTGAAAACGACGGTCGCAAAGTACCCGTTATGCTTTTCACCAAAGGTGGCGGTCAGTGGCTTGAAGATATGGCGGCAACAGGTTGTGATGGTCTTGGAATTGACTGGACGCAGGATATTGGCGAAGCCAGAAAACGTGTCGGTGATAAAGTTGCACTGCAAGGTAATATGGACCCAAGCATTCTTTACGCATCACCAGAGCGTATTCGCGAAGAAGTAAAAACAATTCTTGCGACTTACGGTGAGGGTTCTGGACATATTTTCAATCTGGGTCACGGCATTCACCAGCACGTCAATCCTGAACATGCTGGCGCATTTATCGCGGCTGTTAAAGAGTTTAGTCCGCAATATCATAAATAAATGCACCATCAGTAAAACACATATTGAACAGTTATTACGGTTCATTAAAAACAACTGATGTAACAATAAAAAGGGCCGATACATTTGTTTCGGCCCTTTTTATATTCCGGCATAATCATTGATAATACATTCGTATAACCTTGGATTTATTATCATTAGATGAAAAAAGCTGCCTCCAAAATTATTAAGTTTTGCACTTTTATATGCATGTCCCTACTAGTTATTCCTTCTCAGGGAGTCGCCTCTGGCGCAAATAACAAACAATACGAAGTGGGTATATTCCCTCACCTGCAAAAAAACTATCAACCTGTGGTAGAAAATTTATCTAAAAGCATCGACCACAAAGTACATTTTAGCACCGACGAAAGCATCGAGAATTTCTACGAACACCTTAAAAAGGAATATTACGATATCGTCGTGGCTCAACCTTTCGAATACGTTATATTGTCAAAAAAATACGGCTACATACCATTAGCAACCAAAAAACAACCAATAAAAGCACTGATTGTTGCAAAAAAAGGCGGTGCAATTCAGAACATTCAAAACCTACTGGGTAGAAAATTATTACTTCCCCCTAATTCAACTGTCACCAGCTACCTTACCAAAAAGCACCTGCACAACTTCGGGTTTGATTTAAATCACGACATATCTATCAGGTACGAGCGAACTCACGTCTCATGCCTACAAAAATTACTGCTAGGGTTTGCTGATGCCTGCGCGACACGCCAGGCAACGTTAGATTTTTTCGAACGAAGAATGGAGATGAAATTTCAAGTCATCAGCCAAACCCCCGAAATCCCGGACATATTATTTGCAGCACACCCACGCGTCGATGCCGCTCATAGAAAAATACTCACAAAAGCACTGTTCCAATGGGGGGACACTAAGGAGGCTAAAAAGTTACTTTCGAACAAATCATTAACATCGTTCCGCCCGATTACCGATAAAAGGTACGATATTGTTCGTAAAATAAAAGCCGAAGTAGATGCATATTAATCGCACGCCAACTTTCATACCTAGATTTACAGCCAGGACTCGCACCTTTCGTCTTTTTCTACGATAATAGCCCTCAATTAGTCACATCGAAGAAAAAAACCGAGAATTCATGAAATTCCTCACATTAGCGGCAAAAACATCCAGTTCAATTATTGATCGCACCAATCAAGCTGTCGGAAAAACAATATCCTGGCTTGTTGTACTTATGGTACTTATCACTTTCAGCATTGTTGTCATGCGCTATTTATTTAACAGTGGTTCAATTCAGGCGCAAGAGTCAGTTATTTATATGCACGCTGTGGTGTTCATGCTTGCTGCTGCATCTACATTAAAACAAGACGGCCATGTTCGGGTCGATATTTTTTACGGGAAAATGTCACTTCGAAATAAAGCTATCGTAAACTTTCTAGGCAACCTGTTTTTGGTGATACCCGTCTGCACCTTTATTCTCTGGAGCAGTTGGGAGTACGTGTTTGATGCCTGGGAAATCAAGGAAACATCACGCGAGGCCGGTGGCCTGCCTGGAGTTTACCTTTTAAAAAGCGTCATCATTATTTTTACGGGCATGCTTATTCTGCAAGGCATAGCCGAAGCACTCAAAAGCCTGCTCATAATATTCTCCAAACCAGAAAACGCTACGTTTTCTGAAAGCAAAACAAACATCACGGATTAAAAATGGATTACCTGGCTTTTTATATGTTTGGGGCTGTATGCCTTGTTTTACTCGCGGGCTTCCCTGTGGCTTTCACTCTAGCCGGCACATCACTGGGCTTTGCTTGGCTGGGTTACTATCTGGAAGTTTTTGACGAAGCTTTTTTAATGGCCCTACCAAACCGTCTGTTCGGTTTAATGATGAATCAAACCCTGATTGCCGTTCCACTGTTCATATTTATGGGTGTTATGCTTGAAAAAGCCAAAGTCGCTGAAAACTTACTCGAGAGTATGGCCAGCCTATTCGGAAAACTCCCAGGTGGCCTTGGTATTTCAGTCACACTGGTCGGCATGTTACTGGCCGCAAGTACCGGTATTGTCGGCGCAACTGTTGTAACTATGGGCTTACTTGCACTGCCTTCAATGATCAAACGCGGTTATGACCCGAGTATATCCGCTGGAACAATATGCGCTTCAGGCACCCTTGGGCAAATTATTCCGCCTTCGATCGTGCTGGTTTTATTAGGTGACGTACTTTCATCTGCCTACCAACAGGCACAGTTAGACATGGGTATTTTTGCACCCGACACCATTTCTGTCGGCGATTTATTTGCTGGCGCATTAATCCCGGGATTGTTACTCGTTTCCCTTTATCTGATTTACCTTATTACTGTGGCGATAATAAAGCCTGATAGCATGCCCAGCTTACAAACAGATAATAACAATGACATTCCGAAGTTATCATTTAGTCAATTATTAAACGGTTTGCTTCCGCCATTGTTTCTCATCGTCGCCGTACTTGGCTCAATCATTGGCGGTATCGCAACCCCCACAGAAGCTGCATCTGTCGGCGCGATGGGCGCAATTTTGCTGGCTTTTAAACAAAAGCAATTAAACCTCCCCGTACTAAAAAGTGTAGCTCAGGACACAACACGCATAACAAGTATGGTGTTCATGATTCTCATTGGCGCGTCTATCTTTTCTCTAGTGTTTCGTGGATTCGAAGGGGACGAGCTGGTTAAAGAGCTATTATCTGATTTACCTGGCGGTGTTTTTGGCGCAATGCTTGTTGTAATGCTGGTCATGTTTTTGCTGGGTTTTGTGCTGGATTTTATCGAAATTACATTTGTTGTTGTGCCAATCGTCGGCCCAGTTTTGCTAGCAATGGGAGTAGACCCTGTATGGCTAGGTGTGATGATTGCGATAAACCTACAAACTTCTTTTTTAACACCTCCTTTTGGCTTCGCCCTGTTCTATTTACGAGGTGTAGCACCAAAAAGTATTACCACAATGCAGATTTATAAAGGTGTTTTACCGTTTATTTTGATTCAGCTTTTAGCGATGGCCGCTATCGCATACTGGCCGCAACTCGCCACCTGGCTACCAAATAAAATTTACCCGGATTAGATTAACTCTGTCACAAGTCACCAGCGCCACAAAAGAATAGCGCCACGTCTTACTATATTGATGTTTAGGCAAGCTCGAACAGCGAGACCAGACAACCAGCTCAGGCTGCTGATCTCGCTGTTAATTTACAAGCATTAGTAGTAAAAGTATCGAATATAGCCTTCAGGCTGGTTGCCCTCTAAAGCTCCCGCGCATTCAAATATGCACGTTCTGAAACATTACTCCATGCAATAGCCTGCTTACGAAACTGATGATAGGACTCATATACTTTAGCCGTCACAGGGTCTTTTGAAGCGACATCTGCAACCACCTCTTCCGACAAAGCCCTAAGATTTTCCAAAACATCATCCGGTAAACGTTTTACCTGCACCTTGTGTTTTGTTTTAAGTGTTTGAAGCGCACTTGCATTACGCGCTGTATATTCTGCTGTCAACTCGTCACTAGAAACACGACAAGCCTGAAGCACAATACTTTGTAAATCTTTTGGTAATTCTTCTAACGCTTTTTTGTTAATAGTACATTCCAGCGACGTGCCTGGCTCATGCCATCCTGGGTAATAATAATATTTCGCCGCCTTATAAAGACCGAATGCAAGGTCATTATAAGGACCAATCCATTCAGTGGCATCAATAGCGCCTGACTTAAGTGATGAATAAATTTCACCACCGGGGATATTCACCGGTGTGCCACCCGCTTTTTTCAGCACATCCCCACCCAAACCTGGAATACGCATTTTCAAACCTTTAAGGTCTGCCATGGAATTTATTTCTTTATTAAACCAACCCGCCATTTGCACACCCGAGTTGCCGGCTGCTGCAGGGACAAGACCAAACGGCGCATAAACTTCTTTCCACAAATCCATACCACCGCCATGATATAACCAGCCGTTCATTTCCTGGCCAGTTAAACCATAAGGCACACCTGCAAAAAACTGTGCGGCTGGTGATTTTCCTTTCCAGTAAAAAGAAGCAGCATGACCCATTTGTGCAGTTCCTGCCGAAACTGCATCAAACACTTCAAATGGCGGCACCAGTTCACCAGCACCATATACTTTGACCTGCATACGACCACCACTCATATCTTCGATGAGTTTCGCAAGAAAATTTGCACCAGTTCCTAAACCGGGAAAGTTTTTCGGCCAGGTTGTTACCATTTTCCATTTAATAGTTTTCTTAGCGTGTACTACTGGCGCAGAAACCAATGCGCCGCCTGTAATAAGAGACGTTGCGCCAATCGCTTTAATAAATTTACGACGATCCATATATAAAGTCCTTTTTATGCTCGAGCGTTAAGGTAAGCGCGCTCAGAAATGTCGTGCCATAATTCAACCTGATCCCTGAACTGAACAAATGATTCATATACTTTTTTCGACATTGCATCTTTTGATGCAATATCCGACACAACCTCATCCGACAATGTTTTTAGTTTTTTCAATACATCATCAGGTAGTTTTTTCAATTGCACATTATGCTTATTAACCAACGTATCAAGCGCAGTATTATTACGAGTAGTGTATTCAGCCAACATATCCTGATTGGCAACTCGACAAGCCTGTTTCACAATCACCTGCAAATCTGCTGGCAATGCAGCAAATGCTTTTTGATTAATGAAACACTCGAGCGTAGTACCTGGCTCATGCCAACCCGGATAATAATAATATTTAGCGACTTTATATAAACCAAATGCCAAATCATTATATGGGCCCACCCATTCAGTCGCGTCAATTGCGCCTGATTGCAATGACGTAAAAATTTCACCACCGGGTAAACTTACCGGTGTACCACCTGCCCTTTTTAATACTTCACCACCCAGGCCAGGGATACGCATTTTCAGCCCTTTTAAATCGGAAACCGTATTTATTTCACGGTTAAACCAGCCCGCCATTTGTACACCGGTATTGCCGGCCGCTGTTGGAATCAAACCAAACGGTTTATACGTTTCTTCCCACAACTGCATACCACCGCCATGATATAACCAGGCGTTCATTTCTTGTGCATTTAGACCGAATGGCACCGCTGAAAAGAATTGTGCCGCTTCACTTTTACCTTTCCAGTAATATGATGCACCATGGCCCATTTGAGCGGTACCCTGAGAAACAGCATCAAAAATTTCAAATGGCGGAACCAGTTCATTCGCACCATAAACTTTGACCTTCATCCGGCCGCCACTCATTTCATTAATCAAACGTGCTAAATTATTGGCACCGGTACCAAGCCCGGGGAAATTTTTCGGCCAGGTTGTCACCATTTTCCATTTTATTTTTCTTGCCGCCGATGCATCTTTAGCCACAACCATTGATGCGCTAGTGGCCAAAGCACCAACACTGATGGTTTTTATAAATTTTCTTCTATCCATAGTTTTACCCTAATGGTGATATACTTTTGCGAACGTAAAATAAATTCCATCCACTTTACCGATATTTGGTCATCCATTCAACGAGTGACGTGTTTATAATGAAAAATCTCGAATTAACAATATAGAATGACCGATACAAAATGAAAAATTCAAAATGAAATACAAAGACCTTCGCGATTTTATTGATCAGCTAGAAAAACAGGGCGAATTAAAACGCATTAAACGTGAAGTCGATCCTAATCTTGAAATTACCGAGATCAGTGATCGAACATTACGCGCCAAAGGGCCAGCGCTTTTATTTGAAAAAGTAAAAGGCTCACAATTCCCGTTACTCGCCAACTTGTTCGGCACACCAAAACGTGTGGCTATGGGCATGGGTGAAGATGATGTAGAGGCATTGCGCGAAATCGGAAAATTACTCGCTTACCTCAAAGAACCCGAGCCACCAAAAGGCCTGAAAGACGCATGGGAAAAAATCCCTGTCTTTAAACAAGTGCTCAATATGGGCCCGAAAGTTGTAAAAAATGCAGCTTGTCAGGACGTAGTTATTGAAGGCGCACAGGTAGATTTGGGTAAATTACCTATTCAAACTTGCTGGCCCGGCGACGCAGGCCCATTAATCACCTGGGCACTGGTTATTACCAAAGGCCCACATAAAGACAGACAGAACCTTGGCATTTATCGTCAGCAGGTAATCGCAAAAAATAAAGTCATCATGCGCTGGCTCACACATCGTGGTGGAGCGCTGGATTTTCGAGAATGGCAACAGGCACATCCAGGGCAACCTTTCCCTGTTTCGGTCGCGTTAGGCGCTGATCCCGCCACGATATTGGCAGCCGTCACTCCCATACCAGACGCTATATCAGAATATGCCTTTGCCGGCCTATTAAGGGGTTCCAAAACCGAACTTGTAAAGTGCAAAAGCAATGACCTGCAAGTGCCCGCAAGTGCAGAATTTGTGTTAGAAGGGTACATATACCCCGATGAAATGGCGCCAGAAGGCCCATTCGGCGATCACACCGGTTATTACAATGAGATGGACGAGTTCCCTGTTTTTACCATAGAGAAAATCACCCATCGAAAAAACCCGATATACCATTCCACTTATACTGGTCGTCCACCCGATGAGCCTGCCGTATTGGGAGTTGCGCTTAATGAGGTGTTTGTACCCATTTTACAAAAGCAATTCCCTGAAATTGTGGATTTCTATCTTCCGCCAGAGAGATCGGA
>JAOTSL010000041.1 GCA_029864945.1 Gammaproteobacteria bacterium | reverse complement strand
ATTTAGCCTTTCTAGACATTTTGTTCTTCGTTTAGTTTGCTGTACTCGCTATCGCGCGGCACGTGCAGTATTATCCCGCGCTCACTAGCCCATTCCGAATGTTTTTGCATAGCTAGAAATCTTTCACCCTTTGTCGCGGCCCTGCGACCATCTCTGCCTGATTTCGACCAGCTTAATCTAGTGCCTTCTTTATCTAATCCTAGCCATAATGAGGTGAAATATTCGTGGCAGTCATCAGTGTTAAATTCACGCTCTCCGTAAGTCTCTCCGTTCGGCTTAATCACTAATGGCATCTTTGCTCCATTCGATACTAGATACTTTGTCGTTGGAGTCATCCAGCTACGCCATAATTTAGCCATCCCCCATTTTCCGATATTCGCGCTTTCTGTTTTTGCGAGCAATACCGGATTAGTTTTTAGCTCCTCCAATATTTCGTAGAATACGTCGTTTATTGTGGCTTGAGTGATTATGTGGTCTGTCACTCTATGACGCCATCAACAATATACTGCGCGCCGCAGTCGCCATCCCGCCCCCAGCCAATAGATCCAATCTCTTTTAATGCGCCCTCCAGCTCCTCGATTCTTTTCGCCGCTTCTATCATTATTGGGGACGGTAACACCATACCATCTGGAGCTGGTCCGCCAAATTCGCGCCATCCAAATTCAGGATCTCCGTTTACAATTGGGCCAACTGGATATTTGCATTTTAATCTATGTATTAGGTTGTTGCATGTATCACTTATCATTGCTCGTTATCCTGCTGATTGATGCTTGTGCCAGACTGAATTAGTCGGGTACTTTTACGAAAGATTGTCGTAGTTAAACACGAGAGTTTTTCGTCCACTTAATGTTAGATATCTATGTTCAGTTTTTTAAATGTGATTGTTCGCATATCCTGAAGGTGTTTTTCCTGCGCTGCAAAACTTCCAGCAGAACCTGTGCCCTCGGTCGGGCGTAACCCACATTGCCATAATTCATCCATAAATTGTTGAGCGGTTTGAATGTCAATTTTCATAAACGGCTCAACACACATAGCTTCATTCTCTGGAGTTTTAAATAAAAGAGGCTCAGCTATTGCCGAACCGTTGCCTACCGTAATCTGCCTAGCAAAAAGTGATATACCGGCTTGCCAGTCATCGCGTCTTGCCATTACTTCCATCGGTAATCTATCACCGTTTGCCATAATTCAACTCCTTATGTAACCCTGCAATCTAACAATTAAATAAAATGGGACTTCAGAAAGCGCGGTTTGCTTAGCGAGTCCGTGGTTTTCCCTTTATTTAAAAACGTTATACCTCATTACCCCAAGCGACCCAGCCAGCGCGCAACTTCCTAGAAAACAATTCTAATCTGGGGCCGGGTGTTTGCTCATCTACCAGCGAATAAAACTCTTCTGGCTTCTGACTGTGCCTTAGTCTCGGTGCAAATATCGCAGTTGGAGCCGCTGACCCTTGCAGTCTCATACTCCCCCTCACGCAAAACAGAACATGCTCTGTAGCACCTCGATAGTAGTACCCCATCTTCATGGAGGGTTGTCCGTCTGCCTTTCGCGTCTTTGTCCATGTGATTATTGTCTTTGGCTCAAAACCCCACGCCCTTGCTAATGGGTATGCCTGCTCCATGAACCCATTGGTAACCCATAGGTATAGGTGGGCGTTGTCAGCAGCTAAACCCTCCACAGGCATCGCTTTTAATTCATCCATGCTCATTGCCCCATAGCGCGCAACGCTGCCAGCGCCGTGTTTTGATTCACCTTCATCACGGTTCGGTCTATGCTTTAGCGTCTTGCCAATCTGCCCCGGTGTTTTATAGTCCCACGGCGGATCGGCTACTATGCACTGATAACCCGCAGGTATAACAACACCATCAAGCCGATCCGCTGCATCGGCGCTTGTTTTAATATCGTCGGTTTCGTTACTCATCATAGTCTCCAGTGGTTTCAATTCGCGGCCAGCTTATGGCAGCATTATATTGCGTCTAGCACCTTTTTCGAAAGCTTTTTTCCAACAGCGGCAAAATCCATCTGATCATACAGATCACCGTTTTCAAATGCATTCTCTATGATCTGATTGAAAGACGAAACAAGGTCAAGCTTTTTCGCTTTCGAAAACTGCATTTGCTCAATCCCGTCAAGAATCTTGGTTGTTAGCGCTGCACCTATTTCTTTTTTCTGCTCGGCAGTCAAAAAATCTGATGCGTTAATGTTCATATCCATTTGTTGCTCCTTTTATCAGCTTGCAATATAACAAAGCAAATCAAGCGGACTGGCCTACAGCGGTGCTTTTTTGCTTTGTCGTTTAGTTAAAATTCATCTCACTTGGCTGGTTCAAAGTTGGCCAGCCTCTTATTTGCGACGTTATGTGTCTACCGTGAATGTCAGTCCTAACTTTTCAGCATCACCTTTATTGTCAATATATAGGCCACAAGAGCAAGTAAATCGCTCACTCCCAGTTATGTGAGTTCCTGCAATTCCGTGGGCAGTATCGTGCTCATGTTTCATATCGTTACTTTTACAGTTAGGACAAATCATTATCAATCTCAACCTGTAGTGATTTCTCGCCTTGAGCAATCAGTTCTTTTTTATGCTCGGCGTTACGTGCTGGTATCGCTACAAAGTCTATCCCAGCATTCTTAAATTGCTCAACAACATCTAAGTTCTTCCGCATCTCTACGGGGTTACATCGTTCCATAACTACCTCCTGAGTTACACATAACAAGGCAAAATCAGCAGACGGTCAACGCGCTGTGCCTTGTTTGTCTATGTCGTGCCGCTACTGTTTTGCGACGTTATAAGTCAGTTGTAATCTTAAAGTGAAACGGTTTGTCGGGCATCTTATGCTCACGTATTTGCCTATCCTTCTCGCAGATATCCTCAAGAATCAGAAGGCGAGCGAAAGTCTCTAGGTCTTTGTAATAACGCTTCCCGCTAGTAGCACCTTTGCCACTAACAATGTAGCCGTTATCAATCCGTTCAATCGTTACATCTAGTTCCATGCCTATTCTCCAAAAGACTTATAACAAGCGCATCAAGCAAACCCGCTACCGCAGCGTTGTTTTCTTGCTCTTCGTGTTCGTTTAAGTCTGTCATTGTTTTATAGTCCTGTGGTCGTTTCACGCGGGTGGCTTATGCTTAACGTTATGTGTTTTTGGAATGTCCATTATTATATACTGATAGCGGATATTTGCGTTTACGTCTATATACCATCATATCTAATAAAGTTTTTCAAATCGAAAACCCTTATACTTCTCGATATTACAAATTATTTATGTCGCAAAGCTCTAAAACGCAAACCCCTGATTAAAAATGTTATATGGAAGAAAGCGCATCAGCTAAGTTCCCAAGTATTTTGTGTACTTGCTTCTGATCTTTCTTTGATTCATTTGCATATTCAAAATAATCATCGACATCATTGACCGCTTTCTGATACATGGCAAGCTTGTTAGTTGCTGCCCTTAATGCCGACTCTAACTCATCCCGCGTCAAACATCTTTTATATTTGTTGCAGGCGTATATCTTGTTACCATCAGCATCAAAGTGAGCATATCGCTCAGGTCTTCCGCACCCACATAACAATGAAATTTCAGATTGACCAGCTACCGCAGTGCTTGCGTCAATCTCTTGGGTTTCGTCTCGCTGTGTCATGTCTTTTATTCCTCTGGTTTCAATCCGCTGACAACTGAATTTCGGCATTATATTGCATCAAACACCGTCACAACCTGCACCCGCCCGAAATACGTTTTAGGTTGCCAAACATAAACATCGCTGATTGCAAATTTCTCTTGTGCCTTTTTATAAAGACCTTTAGGTGTTGCTGGTATGAACCAGTGTTGGAAAATTATTCTCTTACTTGCCACTCGACTTAACTCCGTCAGTAAATCATGGTTCCACTGGAATTTACCATTATACGGTGGGTCGCAAAGCACAGTTTCAAATCCGTTACTTTTCACGTGTTCAATCATATTTGCAGCATCACAAACAATGTCAGGCTCGTTTTCAATATCAGCATCTAATCTCACATCGCCCAACATGCTCTTACCGCAACAAACGTGCAATGTTTGCCCTATAAACAAGCCTTGTAATACTTCTTCTATACTGTCACCCCAAAGACGCTTTTTTACTGTATACAAATGTGAAGTTCCAGCAAGTGGCACACTTCCGTTTGTCTTATCTATTGCTGGTTGGTTTTTATATGTTACGTTCGCCATTCATCATCTCCTAAAAATGCAATATACCAAATACATCAAGCGGGTGCCAAAAGCGCACCGCTTATGCACGACCGTTATGTTTCACTATGCCTTGCAGCGAATTAAACCATTGCGCCCACATTGGCTCTAGTGGTATCACGCTATCCCACTTACAAGCTGTTGTACCGTAGGGCGGATCAGCCAATATCATATCAACTGACCCGCTCTCAATCTCTTCCATACGCTCAAGGCAGTCACCTTGCATTAGTCTTATTGTCATGTGTCCATCTTCTTCGTAAGTGCGGCCTAACAAGCGCATAAAGCAAACCCGCTACCGCAGCGTTGTTTTCTTGCTCTTCGTGTTCGTTTAAGTCTGTCATTGTTTTATAGTCCTGTGGTCGTTTCACGCGGGTGGCTTATGCTTAACGTTATATGCTCTTCAATCGCTCAATTTCAGCTACAAGAATTTCTAGATCATGCCTAGCATTAGCCATAAGTTCTAAATCTGGCCAGCTAACCCGCATCCATTCAGAGCATCCCATAACTTCAGCTCTATCGGGACCAAGAATGCAGTCATCTTCTGCCTTCGTGAAATATGGCTCATTCTTACTCATGGTTGGTTCATACACCTTTGCCCCGCCTTTCTCGGCAGTCCAAGGGCCATGTGTAGCAGCCGACAATCGACCTTTAATTTGCGCATATAACAAAGCAAAATCAGTGCGACCGGCTACCGCGTCGTTTTCTTCAGCTTCATGGGTCCCATCTGTCATTTTCTTAGCTCCAATTTATTTAGTTTCGTTCCCGCCGCCTGTTTTGCGACGTTATAACGCAAGCGCGTCTATATGTTTTTGCAGTTCCTCAGACTCATCTCTAATTACGTCAAGGGCAATTGCATCACCGTCATACTCTTTCCACTCTTCTGGGTTCTTTTTCCCCATGGCAGCCATAGCAGGGAAGGGTGCCTTGCCTACATATCGCGTCTCTTTGTGCCTGCTGTCATGAACAATCAACGAGTCAGCAGTATCAATTGCAGTATCTAAATTTTTCTTTATTGACGTTAAAAGTAAGGATAGCTGTTCATTTGTCATAGTAATCTCCAGAATTTGCGTTATAACAAGCGCAATCAACTGGGACATACCGCCGCAGCGTTCATCATGCTTGTTTAGTTTTGTGTTAAATCAGTTTTCGTTTAACGCCATCATTGGCGCTATGCCCGTTATTGCGGTCGTTAGCTGTATGCAGTTTGAACAACTTCACCCGTTGTCCAGACCTTCCGCCCATAGACGGTCTCAGTCACGGCCAAAAGCGCCGCTGCTTATCGCAAGCGGTTATACCGCTTGATAATCCCTGATCTTTTCTGCGGTCTCTTCACTTAACCCGAATCCAATACACGTCATTGGGTCGTTGTTCATTTCTTCGAGAAATTGCGGCAACTCATCAGGTATATTCTCACAGTTCCAAAACCACCACTGGTCGGCAATGCTTTGAGGTGTTGCGTGCTGGTACGTAATCCCAAGCTCTTTCATTACCGCCTGAGGATGCCCTTGTGTTACTCCGCTGTATGGTGCCCATAAACAGTCAAATCTTAAATGCATAGCTAATATCCTAGTAAAGCCGTATAACAATCACATAGAAACGACCGCGATATTGCAGCGTTTCTCTCTAAATTAGTGGGCGGCGCATCATGTTGCCCGTTAGTTTGCGCTATCCGCGCATAAAGTCATGCCGTATTCATCATTCCCCACCTTTTCAAGTGAAGGGGATTTAAGAATAAGCTCATTATCTTTAAAAGGCTTATAGTTTACTTGGTGGTGCCATCTGCCGAACTTTCGCACCACCTTAACAACATCTGGGTGCTGTCGCCTTAACGACTCTGCGAACTCTCTTCTGTCATCAGTGTCTCCGTAAACTTCTTCTGTATTTCCGCCCTTCATTCTCATAGTTGTAACTTTCCCGCACAGGAACGCATTAAATAGAATGGTGCATTTCCCGCTTTTTAAAACCCTTAGAGATAAATCCGTGTCTTCGTTAAACCTTCCGCGCCACCGAAAACTCATCTTATTATTTATCAAAATACAAGAGTAAACCCTAGTATTTGCGTAAAACGGTGGCACAGCGTCCGTTGCCTTGCAGAATGAATAATAATTAAACCCTGAGATATCAACATTCTCAAACCTGTCGGTAAAATCCTCAGCAGCTCTAAATATAGCTGATGTTCTAGCTGATGGTTTCTTATTCCTGTTCAACCTATTAAAGTCCTCTATATTATCGTCAAGAACCCAATGTTTTTTATGTCCACATTCTATCGAATGCTCCCACACGAAATTCCTAACAGGTATTGACCCTTGCCCCAAATTACTAAAAGGCGTAACAATCAGCCTATCACCACCAATCGTTTTTTTATAAGCGTCATACTCTTGCGGCTCCACAACAACAACATGCTTCACGCCCATCCTGTCTAGTGACCGAGAAGTGATACACCTATCCGGTCGCCCTTTGGATATAACGTAAACTGGGTATCTACTGCTCATCTTTATACACCATTTTAACCCCCGCGCTTCTGTGCGGTTTAAATGGATGCCAAGAGCTTTTAGTTTTGCTTGTCAGTTTTTGGCCTATAAGCTCCGCGAACTCTTGCAAGTCATCCTCATTCTCAAATCTAAATATTATCTTTGAATATGGCTCTTTTTTTTCCTGCACAAACTCCGGCATTCCATCCCAAATTTCCAGTGAATCTTCTTTTTTCATATCTACTCCAAATTAATAAACTAACAAGGCGTTGCAGTCGGACATGCGCAAAGAGCCGCGCCTACCGATGAACTGGGCTGTTAATCAATCTCAGCAACAACCATCACGCAGCCCTCAAAATCAATCGGAGTCCCTGCGTGCGGGCACTCGACAACAGCCGACGGCACGGACTTGGTTTCTGGCTCTTTCTCAGTACAGCTCAACGCAGACAGCATTACTATTACCGCAATCGCAATTGCCGCGATCTTTAAAGGCTCCTTGCTTATGTCGTTAGTTTTCATTTAGTGGAAATCCATTTGCGAATTTGTAAAATATGAATGACATTGAGATGCATCCGATTATTGTAAATATGCCAAACCATTCTAGTGCCGTTATTCCGTCGCTGCACATTTTTAGCTACCTTGTTTTGATTTAAAGCTATTCTGGTTGTAGGGTTATTAGCCCCACTATCCGCCAATGTGAAGCCTTAGTCATTATTTTAATTTTTCTAAATCTGCCTTTAATTCTTCGTTTATCTTATCATTTACTCGAACCCACTCATTTTCCATCACCTTTATTTTTTAAATATTTAGCCCACTTTTCATCGGCCCATTTTCTAAGCATCTCGGTCATCGTCCTGTTTTCGCTTTTAGCCATCGTTCGGATCTTGTCTTTGTACGACTTTCCGATTGTTGTGTTTATGATATCTTCGCGCTTTGGTTTGCTCATTTATTGTCTCGGTGATTGCTTGTTAATGTCTATGAGCTAATAGTATCAGACTGAGTGAATAAAACAACATTTTAACGATATTTAATTTGTTAGTTTCTTTCTCGCTTTACTTCTCCTTTGTTATCTCTCTAGCTGCGGCTAGTGCTGTTTTACCCGACCATGGCTCTACTTGCTTAGTATTCAAACTTCCCACTTCCTGCAGTATGCCAATTCTCTTTTTCGGACAATCCTTCTGGGTGATCCTCAAATCTCATTTGATCCAATCTTGATCTTAGTGCAACTGTCCCTGTCTCTCCGTCACGCTGCTTGGCTATTATCATTTCAGCCAGTCCTTTGTCTGGCGAATCATGATTGTAGTACTCGTCACGGTACATAAAGGCCACTATATCTGCATCCTGCTCAATCGCTCCAGATCCTCGCAAGTCGCTTAGTATTGGCCTTTTGTCTGGCCGCTGCTCGACCGATCTACTCAACTGAGACAAACATATAACAGGGCACTTTGCATCCTTTGCCATGGCCTTAAGCCCCCTTGAGATAGATGTTAGCGCCTGAACCTCTTGCGCGTCTCCGTAATCCATAAGCTGCAGGTAGTCGATAATGATTAGAGATATATTGCCCTTTCTCATTGCTCTTCGTGTCTTCGATCTCATTTCGTTTACGGACATTCCTGCAGAATCGTCGATTAATATGTTTGCATTAATCAATGCTGCAGATGCAGGGGTGAATTTATTCCACTCTGCCTCGCTGAGCATTCCAGATTTCATATTGCTATGACTGATTCGACCTGTGCTAGATATTGATCTTTCGGTTATTTTTCTATCCGGCATTTCCAGCGAATAAATCAGAACAGCGCCGTCTTTCCCATTTGGCCCTAGCGCCACGTTTTCGCCGATATTCATTGCTATCGTTGTTTTGCCCATGGATGGTCTTCCGGCGATAATGAATAAATCCGCCTCCTGCAGTCCGCCGGTCATCTTGTCCAATTGATCTATGCCGGTAGATAGGCCAATTATTGAGCCATCCATACTGCAGCGCCTATCCATCTCGACCACAACATCCTTCATAATTTCTTTTGTTGTCCGCAGGCCGGTAGTCACGTTTTTATCCGCCAAACTCATAACCATATCTTGAGCAGCATTAATTTTATCTGCAGTTGACTGGCCGGAATCAGCCATGGCGATGATATCTTGGCCAGCCTTGAGTAATTTCATTTCGATTGAATTTTTCTTAACCAATCCAGCGTAATGCTTAATATTTGCGCCACCACTGGAGTTTTTAGCCATAGTGCCTATTTCTGACAAATGATCTCGGCCAGTTTTGTTTTCGTATGCTGTACTCAAAGTAACCACGTCTACATTTTCGCTATCTTCGAGCATTAGCGAAATAAGCTCAAACAGCTCAAAATTAAAATGACCAGAAAAATCAGCAGGACATATTATGTCAGAAACATCATCATACAAATCTGAGTTTCGTATCACCGCCCCGATAATGCTTTGCTCGACGTAAATTATATTTCTAATCATTATGGTAGTTTCCCTCTATAACTTTAATGAAATTTGATTCTGTAATTAACCATTCTAGCGTCGGGGTGAATGGCCTATCTCCGCCAGCCCTGCCGGTTAAAAATAAAGATGTTTTTATACGGTTGAAATACCTTTCCCAGAACTCAAGAGACTGGTGTTTTGTTGACTCTCTCCATCTTGCTCTTAAAATCTTTTTACGCTTGTCATTCCATATTTTGATTTTTGGTAACATTGGTAGTATTTCGTGATAAAGTTTTTTAATTTCTTCCTGTGGACAGTCGGCAGGAGCTGAAGCGACTAAGTCTTTTTCTTTATTATTGGTTATTGGTTGTTGGTTATTGGTTATTGGTTGTTGGTTAGCATTGCCTTCGGTATGCGTTCGCATTGCGTCTGCATTCGATTCACTTACTTTCTTCTTGCCCCACCGTGCGTTTGCTGATTCTTTGGCCTTTTTGGACTTGCTGTGATACCTTTCAATCTCTCTGTCACATCGGCTGTGGATATAACCATTATCTGTTTTTATAAAAAAGTCAGATAAAACATTTTTAATTGCTTGGATTTCATCGTTTGTACGGGCGCAATGCGTTCGCATAAGTTTCGCTTCGTCTAGAGTTAAAGGCTCTTCATCCAAATAATACTGATCAATTAATCGAGTATACGCGCCATGCTCAACCATGGTTAAGTGGGTTGTATCTTTTCGGTAATCCGCTATGTTTTTTTGATAGTAGTGCATTACAGCCCGTACTCCATTCGCTTTATTTGCTCTTGGCTTCGCTCAAACATTAGTCGGGTGAATAAATACAAATAAATGCGTTTCGCCCTACTGGATTTTGCGGATATTATTTTCTCTAGGTATTTGCTGATCAGTTCTTCGCGCTGGGGATCGGTCATATCAAAACCCTATAGCGAAACATCCGAGCGCAAGAATCACCAAGCGCCACAAAATTTACCAAACACGGAAGGCTTATTTTGCTGGATGTTTCGCTGTAAAATTCTGAATTCACTTTTGGCCCCGTGTTGTTTGTTGGTCGAGTTGATTAATCTCGATATATGACAAACTTATCTTATAGTTTATACAGCGTCAAACAATATTCCACATTAATTTCATGCAAAGAAAAACCGCCAGAATTGCGTCACGGCGGCTTGTTGAGAGGGAAGATGATGGCCTGTTAAGTTATTCGTGCGCTGTCTTCGCAAGTCAGCAACAGCACATATCTCTTGCCGTTTCTTCTACTTTCCTTATTTAGTAAGCGCTTATTTTTTTTGCCGGTATTTAGAGGGCCGCAGCAAGGGCATTTAATGCCGCCAATCCCGATATGCTTGCTCTTTTTGTGCTCGTTCATTTGCTTTCCTTTAGTTAATTAGTTTGGAATCAGGATGGCCTCTTCATTGATGTAGCCCTCTCTTTATTTTAATAATTTCCCTATACACCATTCTTGCCTCCTCGATGGTTCTTAATCCAGCAGTGTGATACCCAAAACCAACGGCGTCGGAGATCATACTGTAAAGCTTTTTGCGGGGTATTTCTTTATTCTGCCATATTGGGTCTAGTATCGCGTGAATATGCTTTCTAGCTCACTTAATTTCGTCGCTAGGTATGCATCCTAGTGGCTGAGTTCGATTCTTTGTTTTATGATGACATCCTACGTGATTACCGCATGTGTCGCATTTCCAAAACGGAAGGCTTTTTAGGTCCTGCCTGTGGGGGTATATTTCGCACCCATCGGTTAGCCTTGCGTTAACTTTTTCGGAGCACTCGCAGCAATGTATATGTCTTGTTTCGCTCATTTCCCGCACCTCCCTTTTGTATTAATTCAATAAACCATAAACCGGCATTAGCGACAATTCAATGCGGTCGGCCTGATCTCTTAATATCATTGCAGTATCACGCTTAAACGCATCACTAGCTTTATCTGAAAACGCTATAGCATCAATCACTGATACTAGTGATAATACGCATGATGAGCTATTTTCACCGTTTAGTGTTTTTAGTATTTTAGCTGCTCGGTCGTTTATGTCTGCCTGGTTATCGTTTCTGAGCGTCATTACCATCTTCTTGCTGGCCCTGTGGCTGTGTCAATATGTATGAAAGTTTTATACAAGCCAAACCCATACCGGTCTGGATATTTTACACATAGCCAGTCATAAGCTAATTTGGGATTTTTTAAGGGTAAATCCATGGCCCTAGCTTTGACATGCTGCGAAGTGTCAGATGATCCGATATTGCGGTTATGTATAAGACAGCGAGCACCGCTTGACGGGGTGATTGGATAGCCAACAAAGTCACGCACCTCGTCTGCAATTTTAAGCGTCTCAGCGTCCATACTGTCAAACCCGCAGCCACACTTACATGCGATTTCTGAGCGCGTAAAATGCTTACTTATCTTTTCATTAGTCATTATTTATATCCTGTATTTTTCTTGCTCAACTTCCGCTAAACTTGAAAACCCCTCAAACATTTCATAAAACTTTTTGCCAGCTCTTGATCTCGGCTCCAAGTCTTTTTTCAGGGGCCACGGGCCGAATGGTTTTCTTCGGTCGTATTCAAACAGCCATCCGTTGAACTCGTATATTATTTGATATGTAATGTGTATTATTTCCATTACCCACCTTTATTTGTTAATATTAATAAACCCAATTACAAGCTGGAAATTATGCTGTTTTTTGAACTGTTTTAGCGTGTATGCAGTTGTAACTGACATTTTCATCTATTACGCATGTCTTTGATAAGTTATTATCAGCATCACATCCATGGCGATCCGGCGCACCTTGATATGACTTACTTAGTCTTAATTCTAGCTCGCTTATTCTGGCTTGTAGTTTTTCGACTAACTCCCATGTGTACTCACAGCCCTTGCTAAAACTAATATTCGGCGTTTCAGGGATTAAATCTGGGGGAGTGTTAGAGTGCCATTTATTCCATGACTCTTTTTTTGACTTGTCGCAAGCTTTTTGGTTTTCAATGTTCATTTTTTATCTCCTTATCCATCAATCCAATCGTCGCATCTTTTGCAATAGTTCGTTTGCTAATTACATCTGTTGATTTCACTATCTACACATCTGTTAAAATTAACCAGTAAAAACAGCGTGATAGCCGACCACGATCATCGTCGCAACTACATATCATCATTGCGATTTCGTCTTTCTTGTGTTGATTGCTTGTCTTTTTTCTTGCCGTCACTCCACGCCCTCATTCTTCAGATAGTCAATATAACCCTGCGCTGTGTTTATTTCTTCCATATCCGCATCAATTATTTCAACATTAAATTCAGATTCGATTAACATGCAGATTTCCATATTGTCCAGTTCGTCGCCTTTGAGATCGGTGATAAAATTATCATCGACGTTTATATCGTAATGGACAAGAAAATGCGTCCCGACTATTTCTAGTACTTTTTCTTCGATGCTCATTTAGCTATTCCTTCATAAATATTTCCTACTACACTCTCAATATCTTCGATCACATCTTGGCAGTCATCGCCATCGCAGAACGACCAACATCCGCATACATCAAACTTAATTTCAACGTTCCCTTTGCCCGCAATATAAATAATATCTCCCTCATATATATCATTGCCATCAATATCTTTAATGTCCGTGTTTTGCATAAAATCCAAGCCCGCAAAGCCAAACGTATGCGTAGTTCCTTCGGCGCTCTCACAGTACGCAACACTAGACTTAAAGCATAATTTATACACTCGATACATCTTTTTGTGATGTATATTCCATGCTCTATATGTGCCTATGTTTAATTCTCTCATTTATCTATTCCCTCATTAGTAAAAGACAAATTAAATACTCGTACGCTACAAACAGTAAATCGGTTGTGGCTGTGTTTGCTAAAAGTACGTGTAGTTGTACGTGTATCGTCATTGTTATTATTAGTAGTGCGTACCATGTTATTTGCCAGTAGTTATTTTTCTGTGTGTTTGCTAGCATTGCCATTGCTTACTTTCCTTTACCTACACGCCTTGCGCGGTTATTCCTAATGCCTCAAACAGCGGATTAATGCCTTTGTCTATGCCGATCCAGCTGTTAAAAGACGTGTAATTTTCTGCATCATCTTTCATCTCTACCCCAGTCCAATCGTTATCCAATGTAATGACCACTTTATCCTTATTGGCTATCACTAATGCCCATCTTTCTTTATCTGTTTCTGCTGCTTTTATTTGTTCGATAATATCCATGACTATGTTTCCTTTGTTTTAATTTACCACGGCGCTACTGTTGGCTTTTCGCCAGCTTTAGCTCTGCTTATATCTGACTCTTTGCTTACTTTAATCATGCGTCACCTTGTCGCCAGACTCCGAAATAACTACGCACCCACACGCAATGCAGCATTCTTTATGATGAAACCAATACCAGTAATCTCCCCCTGATCTTTGCGCCGATGCTATTAGTTTTAGCTTGGTTTTTTTGTGCTCGCATAGCATTAGATAAGTCATCATTTGCCGCTCTCAATATTATGCTTAGTCACTGCGAACACGTCAGCGCAATAACTTTTAACTCTATCTTTATCTTTAGAGTATGCCTTGATTTCGATGTACTCAATTCCGTTGGCTTTCGCCCTTGCTTTTTTCTTTGCGTTAATCTGTACCTGGTTTAATTTTTCTGGCGGATCTTGACGGATTGCGTCGGCGTATCTTTTTTGAGCGCTTGCAATTTTATCAGCGCCTTTGCCGGACAGAGCAAAGATAAACCCGATAAACTCGTGATCCGAATTAACATAGTAGTATTCTTTTAATTGCTCGTATTTTGCCATTTTAATTCCTTTGCACATCAATAATACTATTATAGACTGTTAATTAATAATTTATCAAGTAATACTATAATTAGTACTATACGGTTGACATTATTCGTGTCTTGATCATATAATACTGTTATCACAGGGAGTAAATACAATGCTAGATCATAACGATTATGTTAATGAGTTTTACAATAATAGAGTAGGCGATACAGAGCGAGTAAGCGACGAAATTTTGACTATGTATCTTGATGATGATCTAGTTAGGCTTATCGCTGATAAATTTAACGATCCCAGCATTGATGCAAAGTATGAGATTGGCGATGCTGTGAGTAAGTTTATTGAGTCACGATTAAAAGATGACGCCGAAGATTACGCGAGAGATCAAATGTTCAATAATAGAATTAGGCCAATGTTGTAATAAAAACAATAAAAAAGTAAAGGTTTGATTTATCGTGTCGCTAAATAAGCATCATTAACAGAGGGAATAAAAAATGAAGATCGGCGACGAATACATATTGAGGAATTACACTAATGAGAGCCCATTTAAATCTTGCGTAATAATCCAAGATTTTTCAGCGAATATGGTTTACTACAGAATGCGAGAAGGGAAATATTATTTTGACACATCGGAGCCAAAAGCTTTATTTCTGAAAAGACACGAACCCAATATGCCGACAATTTGGAGTCGGATAATTGATAAATCTGAATATATTAACGAACTGGAGGCGGTATAAAATGAGCAATGATCCAGATTACACTCATTACGATAAAATGATGGACAAGAAATATGCCGACCGTGAGCGAGCAGAAAGCGAAATAGACAGCGTATCAATCAGTGATTTAAGCTGGCCGGATAAGCTCGAAGCATTGACCGAGTGCAGCATGGAAGAGTCGGACGCACTAAATGAAGTGATTAATGG
>JAOTSL010000040.1 GCA_029864945.1 Gammaproteobacteria bacterium | reverse complement strand
TCATTGCCAATCGAGCTAACGTGGCATCGCCGGCTTTTCGGTCTATGAAAAATATCTTTAATAACCTGGATATGGAGTTTATAGCGACATTGTCTCAAAACGAAAATTATATTAAAGCTGCAGAGTTAGGCGTGAGTTTGCTGGAGTTGGATCATCCTGCTTTGGCGAAAGATAAAGACGAGTGGGCGCCATTAATTAACTGGATAGAAGACAAAGAAGTAATAAGGGTTTCAAATTCCCCAGAGCGTCGACTATTTGCTGTTGCGGACTAGGTTGTTGTTTATTAGCGGTTTTTTTAATTGTATTGGGCCGTGAAGTTCAGCCTAGACGTTACTTTTTGCTTAAGTATTGATCGATTCATTCTTGTCTGGTCGCGTAAAGTAAAATAGGAAGAGTGACGTAATGGCACCTAATGTGTCTGATAACATGTCTTTTTGAGCATCCCAGATATCGCCCTGCGAACCCAGGAATTCAACCCCTGCATCTCCACCTTGAGCAACCGCATACCACCACTCGACAATTTCATATGCTGCGGCGATACTCATTATAAAAAACAGGCTAAAAATAAGTGCCAGCTTAAAGCCGCAATACTGTTTTCTTAGTAGCCATTCAGCCATAGCATAGGCGTAAAACCCGATAACAAAATGCCCGACGCGATCAAAATGATTTCGCTCGGATCCGATAAGGTCACTCACCCAGCCAAACGGGACATTCGCAAATGTATAATGGCCACCAATCGTATGCCAAAATATCCAGATAAATACGAGTGCATAAGCAAGGTTGCTAAACCGGAACTGGCGATAAGTTAAAACTAAAAAAGTAAATATTAGTAATACGGGGATTATTTCCGCCACCCACACCTCTCTTGAAACAGGTGCGATTCCAAGTGCGATAGAAAAAACTAGATAGACAGCTGCAAGAAGATGCGGAAAATAAAAGCTCATAAAAGAAATGATTCTCGTAAATAATTCATGTCATGTTGTTGTCGACAAGCTTTCATGTAGGGTTAACGTAAAAATAACGTATAAGCAGGGTTATTCGTTTCTTCCCAAAATGGGTATTCTAGCACTACAAGAAAGTTACTAAACTCATTTCTTTCATCTAAGGGAACTTGAATGCCTACCAAAATTCGCCCATAGGCTGCGCCGTGGTTGCGATAATGAAATAGGCTAATATTCCAGCGTTGACTGATGTGAGTTAAAAATCGTAACAATGCACCAGGGCGCTCAGGGAAAATAAAGCGGTACAGTAATTCGTTTTCTGCCCCACTTGCGTGCCCGCCAACCATATAGCGAATATGTGTTTTCGCCATATCGTTATCGCTTAAGTCTAGTACTTTGTATCCGTCTTGATCAAGGCGGGCTATTAGTTTTGCTTTTCCTGCCTTTGAGTCAGCCAGTTTTATTCCGGCAAACACATGCGCATCTGATGCATCTGAATATCGGTAGTTAAACTCGGTGATGCTGCGTTGACCAATGCTGTGGCAGAACTTACGAAAACTACCGGGTTCTTCTGGAATGGTGACGGCAAGTAACGCCTCCCTATTCTCCCCCAATTCGGTTCGCTCGGAGACGTGCCGCAGTCGGTCAAAATTCATATTGGCGCCGCTGTCAATTGCGACAAATGTTTTTCCGGATAAATCGTATTTTTCGATATACTTTTTCATACCCGCAACGGCTAAAGCGCCCGCAGGCTCGGAAATCGCGCGGGTATCATCAAAAATGTCCTTAATGCCAGCACATATCTCATCGGTGTTGGCTAGAATAACTTCGTCAACCAGGTCTTTGATCACGCGAAAAGGTTCTTCACCAATTTGACGAACAGCAACACCATCGGCAAAAATACCGACGCTGTCTAGAACAACGCGTTTATTTGCTTTTAGTGCCTCATAAAGACAGGCTGCGTCGTCAGGTTCAACCCCAATGACTTTGGTTTCAGGCCGTAAACGTTTTGCATAAGCGATAATGCCAGCGATTAAACCACCGCCGCCAACAGGAACAAAAATAGCGTCTATATGATCGGGGTGTTGTTTGAGAATCTCCATAGCAACTGTGCCCTGCCCGGCGATTACCTCAGGGTCATCATAAGGATGAATGAAGGTCATGCCGTTTTCAGCTGCAATCTCACGGGCATGTAAATAGGCCTCATCGTAAGTGTTGCCGTGCAGAATAACTTCGCCACCGTGGTGTTTTACCGCAGACACCTTAATTTGAGGAGTGGTTTTAGGCATAACAATTATGGATCGAATGCCAAGGCGTTGACTTGAAAGCGCAACGCCTTGGGCGTGGTTTCCAGCTGACGCGGCAATGACTCCGGCAGATTTAGCCGCGTCATTCAGTTGCGAAATCTTGTTGTGTGCTCCGCGTAATTTGAATGAAAATACTGGCTGTAAATCTTCGCGTTTAATAAAAATATTATTATTGGTCCGCTTGGATAACATCGGTGCATAATCAAGAGGTGTTTCGATGGCGACATCGTAAACTCTGGCAGTAATTATTTTTTCGAGATAAGGATAGTCTGGCATATTCGTCTGAAGGATAAAAACCTGTTAAAGTGAGCGATAACTATTAAAAGAGGCGGTAAAATGCCTCAAGTTCACGGCTAAAGCCGAAATTTTAGCATTTTATTCACATGAATTCGCTAAAATAACTGAAAGATCATAAAAAGATGCCTTGAAAAGTACCAGGAGTAAAAAATGTCTCAAAATGAAATGAAAAAAGCAGCTGCTGAAGCGGCATTAGAATATATAAAAGCAGGTGACATGGTCGGTGTGGGCACCGGTTCAACGGTTAACTTTTTTATAGATGCGCTCGCGACAATAAAGCATAAAATTGAGGGTGCAGTTTCTAGCTCAGAAGCATCGACCGAGCGATTAAGGTCTCACGGTATTGCCGTGTATGATTTAAATGAAATTAACGAACTTTCGGTTTATGTTGATGGCGCAGATGAAGTAACTAAGCATCTGGCCATGGTAAAGGGCGGTGGCGGTGCGTTAACGCGAGAAAAAATTGTCGCAGCGGTAGCGAAACAGTTCATCTGTATTATTGATGACACTAAGCTGGTTGATGTGATGGGCCAATTTCCTTTGCCTATTGAAGTGATACCTATGGCGCGAAGTTACGTTGCTCGGAACATTGTTAAAATGGGTGGTCAGCCTGTTTATCGAGAAGGTTTTGTAACTGATAATGGTAACCAGATTATCGATGTGCATAATCTATCGATTATCGACCCACCAAAACTGGAAACAGAGTTAAATCAAATCGTGGGTGTTGTAACGAATGGCTTATTTGCGCATCGTGGTGCAAATGTACTTGTGATGGGCACACCTGAAGGTGTAAAAATAATTAAGTGATCCCCGTAAGTCGTATTTTTATGGGCGGACACTAAGTAAATGTCACGTACGCTGATCATCATTGGTATTACCATTGTATTAATTGGTATATTTTGGCCCTGGATTCAAAAGTTGAATCTGGGGCGTTTGCCGGGTGACATTATGATAGAAAAGGAAAATGGTGGTTTTTATTTTCCTGTTGTCACATCGCTAATCATTAGTATTGTTCTCTCTTTATTATTCTGGATTTTTCGTAAGTAAGTGTGCCAGTGACTATAAATACAACAACGTCATTTACTGCATTTGAATATCACAAAGATACTCACTTTTATCCAGCAGATTATCGCTATGAAGGGTCAGCAGAAAGTGGTTGGAATATTTATCGTAATAATAAACCTTATTTAACACTCCCCCGAGGCTATCTTTTACTAAAAACATTGTGCTGTGGAATTTGTTCAACAGATATTGACCGGCACAACTTGCCTTTTCCTTTGCCGCAAATTATCGGGCATGAAGTTGTTGCCGCGCATAATAATTTTATGGTGGTTGTGGATATTAATGCAGCGCATAAACATCTTGGTGATACTGATGATTGCACCTATTGCTCTTCTGGTTTAGAAAATCATTGCCCTGATCGTTTGACCTTGGGCATTGACCGCTTACCAGGCGGATTCGCACCCTATATTTTAGTGCCTGTAAATTCAGTTATCCCTTTACCAGATGGCTTTGATGTGAAGCTCGCAAGTATTATTGAGCCCTTTGCTGCGGCGTTACATGCGGTAGAAGCTGAATCTATTCAAGCTGGAGACAATGTCGCCATTGTAGGACCGCGTCGCCTGGGTAGTTTGTTGATACTTGCATTAACGTTATGGCGTAAAAAAAATGATATCAAATTTAATGTTATCGCGTTAACCCGAGGTAAGCATGTTTACGAGCTGTGTGAGCTGGCGGGGGCAGATAAAATCATTGATATCACCGCGGCCCAATTGCCCCGTTGTGATGTAGTGTTTGATACAAGTGGTTCTACTTCAGGGTTTGAGCTTGCTTTGAGTGCGGCGACGCGAGTTGTTCATGTAAAAACAACTAACGGACAAGCGATTTGCGGTCTAACGTGCTTAACTGAAATGGTAATAAGTGAGTTAAGCTTGTATCCGATAAACAGGTCTGAGTATTCAATCGCTGAACAATACTTAAGTCAAATTCAAAGCCCTCGAGTGTTGCTGGATTCAGGAGTCGAGGATTCAATAGTTACATTTTTACATGCTCGATTTCCAGATTTAGTTACTGAAATTTATAATGAGGAAAATGTTGATCGAGGGAAGGCTGAGTTAAATTCATATTTTGATGTTGCAATTGGTGCGTCCGTCAATTTTGTAAACAAGGTTGTTAAAGATAAGTTTGATAAAAGTTTAATTAAGCCAAAAGGAGTGTTTTTTTTAATAACGGATAGTTTGTCCGAGTCATCACTTAAAGTGGCGTTAAATAAGGGAGTTAATATAAATACGTCGAGATGCGGTAATTTTTCAAAAGCAATTGAATTGCTTGAAGGAAATATATTAGCCGCAAGGCCTTTTCTGAACTATTTTATCTCAGGTATGTATCCGATTAATGACTTGCCTGATGCGTTTGAAAAAGCAAAGAGTAAAAGACGGGCAATAAAATTGCTAGTGGAACACCTATAGCGCACTTTCAGATGCGTTCTTTAAATGGACCATATGTCATCGTAATTAATTTTATTTAACTCGGATTTTGTATTAATAATTGATGTAATGGCATAATTTTTCTTGTCTGTTTGCCGCTTTACTTTAAACATTAAAGATTCATTTTTTGCATCATTAAGGATTTGAACCACGGGAGTGTCAACGCGTTCACCTCGTTTTATTACAATCCCAATTTCATTGCTTTTTAGTTTTACCATGCATCCTGGTGGATATATTCCGAGCAACTTTACAAAAACTTCAATCAGTGTACCTTCATGGGCAGGGTCTTTTTCGAGGTAAATGTCGCGAACAGCAACGTCGGCAAAAATTGGTTTTTTGTAATTCCTGCCTGTGACTTTTGCACAGTACACATCCGATAAAGAAACAAGAGATGCGCCTATTGGTAATTCTTTATGACCTAATCCTGATGGGTAACCTGTGCCTTCAGGGTTTTCGTGATGTTTTTCGACTATTTCAAGCCACGCTGTATTTGAGACTCCCATCTTCTTCAAAATTGCTACGGAGTCTTTCGGGTGGTCATGAATGATTTGTTTTTGCTCTAAGGTAAGAGGTTGTGCCTGATCCAATAATTTATTTTGTAAATAACCGAGCGATAGGTTCATGGTTAATGCGGCGCCAATGATATTTCGTCTTTCTTCAGGTTCCCATTTTAAATACTGGCCGCTAAGTTCACATAAAATTGCAGTATGAATTACGTGTTTAATTGCATAATTAGTGTTGTCGTCGGTAATTATTTTTGCGATGGAGGCATCTGGGGATTTTTGACAAATTGTTTGTAGCCGATTTATAATCGTTAATACTTTCGATTTGTTAATTGGGTCTGATGGTTTATCAAAAACCTCTTGGAGTATTTTTTCGAGGGCGCTTAGTCGTTTAAATGGTGGAGGTAATTTGAAAGCGGCATCACTTTCGTCACTGCTTCCAGTATTCTTAACTAGAGCTGACATCATTGCCCTATCGTAGGTATATATTTCTTCAAGGTTTGTAATTTTATCAACTTGCTCGGCGGTCAAGGTAGTCCCCTTTTCTGCGAGCAATGTACCTTGCTTGTTGAATACGGGAAATAACAGTGGTTGATCTGCTTTGACGGCAAGTTTTGATAATGGAGAAAATTTTGCTTTCATAATCTTAAAGCCTTTCCAGCTGGTTTTTTACAGCGAATCCTAAAAGTGGTAGTTCGATATTTTTTCCTAAGGCGATAACCTTAAATAATTCGCCCATCTCATCGGGTAAAATTAATTGTTTTACCGGTTGGGTTTCCGCCATAAATAACTTGGTATTATGTATGTCGATTTCATTTAATAATGATTCAAGCCCGCAGCCAAGTAAAAAATAGGTTTGGGTAGTGTAACCCATTATATCCATCTCATTTTCAAAAGCAGTTTCTGCTATTTTTGTAAAATTAACGTGGGATGTTAAATCTTGGAGCCCAATGTGAGTGAGCGGATTGTTATGAGCTAGATGTTTATAGTGGCACATCATTGAGCCTTCATGCCTTCCTGGGCGGTAAAATTCTTCTTCAGAGAAGCCGTAATCAATGAGCAATATAACGCCCTGTGTAAGAATGCTTGCTAAGGACTCGATCCATTTTATACTGGCGATATTAATTTCGGACTCATAGCGATCCGCTACGTCAATATTTTCTCGATTGGCGTTATATATATTGTTTAGTTGGGCCGTAAGTAAGTCACTGCTCGGTGGGCCCTCAACCCAGTCTAGTTTATTGTCATGGAAGGTGACGTACAGTTCTTTATGGTCCCCATTTTTATCGAATAAAACGCGGTGGGTTGTAAGTGCATCGAGCAATTCATTACCTAAAATCACACCGGTAAATGCATCTGGAAGTTCCTCAACCCATGTCACTCGGTCAATAAGATGAGGCGTGTAGGTAGAGATGCGAGTAAGTTGTCTTTGTCTTAATGCTGGACTTATTTCTGAAATCAGATAGCGGTTTGGCAGGCAGTTTTGTTTTTCGAGTTCCATCAAGATATCGCAGGCCATTGTGCCCGCGCCTGCACCAAACTCAAGAATATCGCCGCCATTTTCCAAAGAACTAAGTATCTGCTTTATCTGCATCGCGAGGCAGCGAGAAAATAATGGAGTAAGTTCGGGGGCGGTAATAAAGTCGCCTTGTTCACCGAATATTGGTTTATCTGAAACGTAATATCCAAGTTCCGGGGTGTAAAGCGCCAGGCCCATGAATCTATCGAAAGTGATTTTTCCGTTGTTTTCGGCTATTTCTTTGCAAATAAGGGTAGTCAGTGGTTGAGAAAATTCAATTTCCTCAATACTGGGGGTTGGTAATGTTTGTGGTACGTTTCGTAAGCTCATATTCATTGAAGTGTCGGCAGCTGTCATAAAATTCTTTAAATGTTTGTTAAAAATGCATATTTTCAAATGATACTATGCATTGTAGTTACTTTCTAAAGTTTGTTGTTTTTAAAATAGCTTAATTAACTTATTGTATTTTAGTCAATTTTTAGGTGTGTTATGAAAGAAAAAGTCGTATTGGTAACAGGCGCGGCCCATCGGGTTGGAGCAGGCGTCGTTCGGCGCTTGCATGAGAGTGGAGCAAACGTTGTTTTACATTACAGGCATTCGTATAAGGCGGCAAAACAGATAGCGGATGAATTGAATAATTTACGCGAGAACTCTGTCATGTTAATTAGCGCAGATCTTAGTGATGAGCAAAGCTACGTCGCAATGATTGATAATGTGATTTCGCAATATAACCGCCTAGATGCGCTGATTAATAATGCATCAAGCTTTTTTCCCACTGCCATAGGTGAGGTAGGGATGAAAGAATGGGATGATCTTATGTCGAGCAATTTGAAAGCGCCTTTCTTTTTATCTCAGGCCGCAGCACCTCATTTAAAAATCTCGCATGGCTGTATTGTAAATATAGTGGATATTCACGCAGATAAGCCGCTTAAAGGACATGCTGTATATTGCATGGCAAAAGCAGGTCTAGTGATGATGACTAAATCACTGGCCAAAGAACTCGGACCGGAAATTCGTGTAAATGCCGTTGCTCCTGGCGCCATAATGTGGCCAGAAGGTATGGAGCCTGAGGTTAAAGATGAAATTTTGGGACGAACTGCGCTTAAACGTAAAGGTGATCCTGATGATATTGCGAAAACGGTATTATTTTTAGTTAGAGAGGCGGGTTATATGACAGGTCAGATATTAGCTGTAGACGGCGGACGTTCGCTAAATCTATAAGTGAGCTGAACAGAAGTCAGTGTCGAAGTCTATCGCCCATAATTGTTGCTTTTGCTGATCAAATTTATTCCAAAGTTGGGCGTAGGTATGCTCGGATAGTGGGTCTTTTTGTTGCCCCGCCAGTTCTGTGAGCGGCAAAAGAACAAATGCGTTTTCGTAAATTTCAGGTCTGGGTAGTGTGAGGGTGCTGGAGTTTAAAACTTGATCACCATAAAGTAATAAATCCAGATCTAATGTTCTTGAGCTAAAGCGAGGGCCTTGTCTATTTCTGCCGTTGAGATCTTCAATATTTGCCAAGTTGGCACTTACTTCGGTTATCGACGATTGTGTATCGAGCTCAATAACAAGATTGTAGAAGTTATCCCCATCAAATCCGACGGACTCACTTTCATAAACGGAGGAGCATTTGATCGGGTGATACAATTCATGTAACGCGCGAATACCCGCGGTTATGTGTTTTTTTCGATCAATATTACTGCCGACACTGATAAAGACCCGGGCCATGTTAAGACCTCGTGCCCCGTTCAATTAAAATACCCACATCTTTTGCGCCTCGAATCGCGCCAGGTTTGGAAAGTTTCAGGCGCACCCAGGGCACTTTAAATTCGTTAAGTACAATTTGGGTAATTTGCTCCGCCAGGGTTTCAACAAGTTGAAACTCAGAAGCTTCAACAAAACTGATGAGTCGTTTTGCGACGTTTTTGTAATCGAGCGTGTAATCAATGTGATCATGCTCAGCGGCGGTGCGAATATCGGTAGCCATTTCAAGATCGATACCGATGGTCTGCTTAGTTTCGCGTTCCCAATCGTAAATACCGATAATTGCTTCAATTTTTAGGTCTGTTAAGAAAATAATGTCCATTTTGTACGCGACTTGCTTAAAAGCAACCATTATAATCTTCATTCCCTAAAGAAAACATAACATCTAAGAATTTATATGACTTTATCTGCATCACTGATTTTACTGGCTTATTTGCTCGGATCCATTTCCTCTGCAATTATTGTTTCTCGCATCATGGGGTTACCTGACCCGCGAACAATGGGATCCGGAAATCCCGGCGCAACTAACGTATTACGTACAGGCAGTAAAAAGGCAGCGGCAATTACACTTATTGGCGATGCCCTTAAAGGATTGATACCGGTATTGCTCGCTAAAACGCTGGTTGACGACGCGAATATTATTGCGCTTGTTGCAGCTGCCGCATTTATTGGCCATTTGTACCCGGTATTTTTTGGCTTTAAAGGTGGCAAAGGTGTTGCTACCGCGCTGGGCGTATTTTTAGCAGTGTCCTTTCCTGTTGGCCTGATGCTGGCGGCGAGTTGGGCTCTTATCGCTTACATAACAAAAATTTCGTCAATATCGGCATTGATAGCAGCTTGTTTGTCACCAATTTATATGTCTATTGTAGTAGGTGAGTCGGCCTACACCGCGATGGCAGTATTTTTGTCAGTGATGCTCGTGTACCGGCATAAAAATAACATTAAAGATTTGATGTCGGGCAAAGAAGGTAAAATCACCGACAAGGAATAAGCATATTCTTGATGTGCAGTTCACCATTAGCTGTATAGACCATAGATTTTTCGAGTAATTATTTGTAGGACGTAGTTTTGAAAGTAGAAATTAAACACCTGGTTAACGCGGCATTAGAACAACTTAAAGCAGATGGCGAACTCGCCAATGATGTCACAGCTGAAATTGTCATTGAGCGCGCGCGCGATAAATCTCATGGAGATTTTGCCTGTAATATCGCTATGCGACTGGCTAAGCCCGCCAAGCGAAAACCTCGTGATATTGCTGAATTAATTATCGCAAAAATGCCTGTATCTGAAATGGTAAAAAGCGTTGATATTGCAGGCCCGGGTTTTATTAATTTTACATTAGCCGATACCGCGTTTTTCTCCGTTATTAAAAATATAAACCAGAAGGCTGAGGTCTTTGGTAATAGTTCGGTCGGCGAAAACAAAAAGGTTCAGGTCGAATTTGTATCTGCAAACCCAACGGGCCCGTTACATGTTGGGCATGGGCGCGGTGCGGCATATGGTGCTGTTGTTGCCAATTTGCTAAAAGCAGTGGGTTATCAGGTTAGCAAAGAATATTATGTGAATGATGCTGGCCGCCAGATGGACATACTTGGTACCAGTGTATGGTTGCGCTACCTAGAACACTGTGGTGAAAAAATTGTATTCCCAAGCAATGGATACAAAGGCGATTATATTATGGATATTGCCGCCATGATTTTTAAAGACCATGGTGAAGATTTTCGTAAACCATTTTCAGACGTGATCGAAAATATACCTGCCGACGAAGAGCAGGATGGCGGTGATAAAGAAGCACATGTTGACGGCTTAATTAGCAAGGCAAAATCTTTATTAGGCCATGCGAATTATCGAACAGTTTTCGGCGTTGGTTTAAATAGTATTCTTACTGATATTCGCGAAGATCTTGCTGAATTTGGTGTCACATTTGATGAGTGGTTTTCTGAGCGTAGTTTGTTGGAAAATGGTGCAATCGAAAAAGCACTGAATAAGCTTAAAGAAAATAACTATGTTTATGAAAAAGACGGTGCACTCTGGTTTAAGTCAACTGACTTCGGTGACGAAAAAGACAGGGTCGTAGTGCGCGACAATGGACAGCACACTTACTTTGCTGCGGATATTGCCTACCATCTAAATAAATTTGATCGAGGCTTTGATAAGTGTCTGGATATTTGGGGCGCTGATCATCATGGTTATGTTTCTCGTGTAAAAGGTTCTATTAAGGCCATGGGTCAAAACCCGGATGCCTTAGATGTATTGCTAGTTCAGTTTGCTGTTTTGTACAAAGGCGGACAAAAAATGCAAATGTCTACACGAAGTGGGCAATTTGTTACGCTTCGTGAACTTAGAGAAGACGTGGGCAATGATGCCGCGAGATTCTTTTATGTTATGAGAAAATGTGAACAGCATCTAGACTTCGATCTCGATCTTGCAAAATCACAATCAAATGAAAATCCGGTTTATTATATTCAGTATGCCCATGCGCGTATTTGCAGTGTGTTTAGAGAGCTGAATGAAAAAGGCTTTTCTTATGACGAGTCTTCAGCAGAGTCAAACATCCATCTTTTGAACAGTACGTACGAAACTGCCTTGATGAGTACGTTGGCTCGTTTTCCTGAAGTGGTTGAAAATGCTGCACTGAATTATGAGCCACATAATATCCCACATTATCTACGTGAACTATCGAATGAATTTCACACTTATTACAATGCGCAAAAATTTATTGTTGATGATGAGGCAACTAGAAATGCAAGACTTTATCTGATAAAGGCGATTCGTCAGGTAATTCATAATGGTTTGGCTTTGATTGGTGTTAGTGCGCCCGAGGCAATGTAAGTGACCCGGGATTATAAAAACGTGACCGAAGCTGGGTCTGGTCATAAAAAAGCGCGATCAAAAAATAAAACAACTGCCAGTGGCCCTAAGTCACTTCCCGGTTGGTTGTGGCTAGTTTCTGGTGTGGTAATTGGTGGTTTTTTTTCTTTTATTGTTTATTTGAAATTAAACGTACCTATTGAGGTCATTGATGCCAAAAACGAACACGTAATATTAGAAAAACGACCGATTAAAACAGAATCAGAAAATTCAGCACTAAAAAGTCCGGAAAAAGAAAAATTTGAATTTTATAAAATTTTGCCGAACCGAGAAGTTGTTTTACCAGAAAGTGTAAACAATACTCAGGAAGAAAAAACCAATAAGCTAACTAACGAATCACACAACGCGTCAAAAAATGTAAAAGCAGAGCCTGTTTCAAAGGCTGTTAGTTATGTGTATACGTTGCAAGTGGGGTCTTTTCTCGCGTTTAAAGATGCTGATAAGCGAAAGGCTAATCTGGCGATGCTCGGTATTGGCTCAAGAATTCATTCAATAAAAACAAATAATAGAACACATTATCGCGTAATTGTTGGGCCCTATGAAGATATCAAGCGTGTAAACGAAATTGATACATCCATGAAAGCCAACAATATAAAAACACTTATTTTAAGAGAAAAAGGATAAAAAATGAAAAATCTAGCGAGAGTATTTATCGTTTGTCTGACGAGTTTTTCACTTTGGAGCTGTCAGGCACCGGCTATTCCTAAAGATGTTGCAAAAGATATTTCGGATAGCTTTATTAAGGCTACTACATCAGGTAAGTACCCTGAAGCATTTAAGCTCGTAAATCAAAAAGAATTTTTTACCGCACGATCTGATGATCAGTGGATTGCTTATTATGATGCTATATCAAAAGAACTGGGGCCGGTTGTTTCTATAAAACTATCACACGAACAAGCCGATGACAGATTTAGTGGTCGATTTTATACTTATGTATATTCCATAAAGCATGAAAATGGATTTACAAAAGAAATTGTCACTCTTGTTCAGGAAATTAATTCAAACGCTGACTTAAAGATTTTTGCGCATCGTGTTGAGGGTGGGAAATTACGCAAAATTAATCAAATGTTTTAATCATTAAATATTGAGGTCGATTAGATGAAGTCGAACATAATTCTTGTTGCAATATTAGCGCTGTTTTTAAATTACGGTTGTTCCAGTGAGCCTGAGCCTTTAACTGTGCCTCAATCGATTAAGGGGCTTATTGTTGATTCTCCACCAACTAAATTGCCTGATTTTAAATTCATAGATCATAATGGTAAGGTTTTTGGGAATGCTCAATTAAAAAACAACTGGAGCTTAGTGTTTTTTGGATACACTAATTGCCCTGATGTTTGCCCTACCTCGTTAAGCATAATGGATAAAATCAGCAAGCAGCCTGGCTTGCCCGATAATATGCAATATATTTTTGCCTCGGTTGACCCTAAACGTGACACACCAGAAAAATTGAAGGGTTTTGTCGAATACTTTAATGCAAAATTTATTGGGGTAACTGGGACAAAAGCAGAGATTGATAAGTTTCAGGAGCCATTGGGTGTTATTTATGATTACGACGGTGACACAAATTCAGATGATTATGTCGTAAATCATTTTGCGGCAATTTATATCATCGACCCCAAAGGAAGAGAGCGTGCCTATGTTCTTCCACCTCACAGTGAAAAACAAATGAATGAAGCATTCAAGCTTGTTTATAATTACTATAAATAAAGATTAATTTTTGGCAGGATTAAATATGCGTTTTTTATTTATAATTGTATTTTGCTTTTATTCAAGCCTGATATTTGCGGATTCTGGATTACAGCTTATAGACCCATGGGTTAGGCAATCGCCACCTAATGCGAAAAACCTGGCAGGATACGGTGAACTTAAGAATACCTCTGCCTTAAAAATAAAAATAGCCGCCATTGAAAGTGCTTTCTTTGAAAAAATTGAAATGCATGTCACTACTTTTGAAAATGGCATGATGAAAATGTCAGAAGTTAAAAATCTAGCTCTGTCTCCAAAAGAATCCGTTTACTTTGAGCCGGGTGGACGTCACTTCATGTTAATTAAGCCAAAATCCATAATTAAACCAGGGATTATTGTTCCAATTCAAATTAGACTTAGTTCTGGTGAAGTTAAGCGCTTTGATATGCAAGTTAGACGCTGATTTATCGGGATTGTTTTTCCCGTATTGCTACATTACCCCATTTATTTTCCTGCTTTACGATATGACTTATTTTGTTCCCTGAAAAAAATTGTAATTAACTGTTAATTTTTTACGCCGATGACCCGATATTTATTAAGGAGCCGTTGTATGAGGCGGCTTGTATATTATTCGAAAAATCAGCTAATCTATTGTTTGATTGACTAAAAGGACTTTCGTGAAAAAGATCATTGCCTCTCAGGTAAAAGTTGGAATGAATCTATCCTGTGACATTTTTAATGAAACAGGGGTTTTGCTATGGGTGGCTGGCAGTGTTGTCAAAAATGAGCAGCAGGCAAAAAAGCTAGCTAAAGAGGGTTACCGATCTGATTTACAAGAATGGATTCATGTTACTACTCCACGTAAAGCTTCTGATCCTAATGGGGATGGGCAAGACGTTAAGGTTGAGAAAAACTACGTATATACCACAGTGCTTGATGCCTTTTTGGAAATACAGCTACCGCTTATATATATTCTTGATGTGTTTAAGTCCGATTCATTTTTTAAAGATAAGCATGATTTAACGCATCAGATTTCATCGGTAGTTGATGTTATTCTGGACGTTTGTGAAAAGCACCCTGCTGAGACTATTGCAACTATGCATATGTACCATGAGGGAAGGCAAACTATATTATCGGCTATATATAATTGCGCTTTAACTGCGTTGCTTTGTCGTGAAATTAAATTGACAGAAGATGAAATTCGAATATATGCATCTGCCGCACTCACTGCAAATAGCAGTATTGTTAAGCTACAAGACTCTTTGTTATATCAAAAAATAAGTTTAACAAACGCGCAAAAAGAACAAACGATTAATCATCCTTACGAGTCGTTAATTTTGTTGACTCGAGCAGGTGTGCGTGATGATCGTTGGCTCGATGCTATCTTTATGCATCATGAATACCTAGATGGTAGCGGATACCCCCGAGGATTAGTCGGCGATGAAATTTCTATAGGTGCTAGAGTCTTGTGCATAGCTGATGCTTATTTAAGATTGATTTTACCAAGAAAATCAATAGGCCCACCGACAGCGTTAAAAACACTTTATAAAATGTATATCAAGCGGCTTGATAAAAGTATTGTGCTTGTA
>JAOTSL010000039.1 GCA_029864945.1 Gammaproteobacteria bacterium | reverse complement strand
TATTTGTAATTATTTGTAATTATTTTAATAATATTTTTTTATAAAAGCGGCAATCAATTTGCCGCTTTTTTTTGCAAGGAAAATACTTGCCGCAATTCTACGGTGAAAATACTTGTAATGAAAATAATTCGACGTAAACACTGTGTATATAGTCAAATAAGTCTTTTTTGTAAGAATGTTAAGAGTTGGCAAGGGCGTTGCAATTTGTTATTTGAATAAAATTTTTAAGCAATGGAAAGCTAAAGCAGATACCAAGGCGGGAAAGTAAATTCCATTGTCTTGCATTAGGAGATTGTTATGCCACAAATTATAAATACCAATATAATGTCTTTAAATTCGCAACGGAATTTAAATAGATCTCAAGTCGGTTTGCAAACTTCATTGCAGCGGTTATCATCAGGATTAAGAATCAATAGTGCAAAGGATGATGCGGCAGGTCTCGCGATATCCGAGAGATTCACTTCGCAAATTCGTGGATTGTCAGTAGCATCAAGAAATGCAAACGACGGGATTTCTTTAGCGCAAGTGGCTGAGGGAGCACTAGAGGAAGCAAGTAACATATTGCAGCGTGTACGAGAGTTATCAGTTCAGGCAATTAACGCGACAAACTCGCCGAGCGATAGAAATGCATTGCAGCTTGAAGTTGGCCAATTAACTGCCGAGCTTAATCGTATTGCAAAAGCAACAGAGTTTAATGGTCAAAAAATTCTAGATGGTACATTTGGTACTGCTTTGTTTCAGGTTGGTTCAAATGCAAACCAAACTATTGTAGCAACGACAGGTAATTTTAAAACTGATCAGTATGGTGACTATCGCATTGAAGGTTATGATAGCTTTGTAACTAGCGCTCATAGACTTGATGCGGTTGGTACTTTTGTCGTAAGCGGATCATCAGGTTCAGCCACTGTTGTCTATGCTGCCGGTGCCAGTGCCCAGGATATTGCCGCAGCGGTAAACCTTGTGAATGAAACCACCGGTGTAACTGCGTCAGGTTTGACTTATACTGATATGGTGTTTACCGCCTCTGGTGCATACAAATTTGATATGTTGTCAGAAAATGCATCTGCTGTAAGTGTTGGTTTTAATATATCAGATGCCACCGGCGTTCAGTCTTTATCAATTGCGGCAGCAGCTTTTAATGATGCAACGCCGAAAACAGGGGTTGTTGCGACAGTTAAAGATGACGGAACAGGAATAACACTCAGTCATTTTGAGGGCGAGAATATAACGATAACAGACACGACGTTTGCAAATGCTGCTGACGTTACGTTAATTACAACTAATTCATCCACAACACTAACAATGGACACGGTGGCATCATCAGGGGTTGTTTCGGGCAGGGTTACATTTGATGCTGTTAAATCATTTACCATTCAAGGTACGGCTGCAGAAGTGATATCAACAGCATCTGAGGCATCAATATTACAGAAAGTTGCGGATTTTGATATTAGTACCGTATCAGGTGCTAACCTTGCGCTTAGCGTAGCGGATGCGGGGCTTCAACAAATTAGTGCGCAGCGGGCAAAATTTGGTGCACTTCAAAATAGATTTTCATCAACGATATCAAACCTTGAAACGGCGGTTGAAAATCTTAGTGCAGCAAGGTCGAGGATAAGAGATGCTGACTTTGCGGTTGAAACGGCCGAGCTGACCAGGACGCAGATACTGCAGCAAGCGGGTACTGCTATGTTAGCTCAGGCTAATCAGATACCTCAAAATGTATTGAGTTTGCTTCAAGGGTAATTTAGCTTCCTAGAAAAATTAAAAGCATGGATATAATATGTCCAGGCTTTTTTTATTTAAGCTTAGTTATTACTAAGCCTGATTCGTGTTACTCAATTTCTTCGTACTTTATCTCTTGAAGTAGCCTGCGAAATAGTGATTGATATTAGTTTTTATTTTTGGTGATATATTTTTTTAGCGCTTGTTCAATGTTTTTCAGTACGGGTTGCCATTCATGTAAATCGGCCTGGCGAAAAATATTAACAGAAGGGTACCATAGGCATTCTTCGCCACTAAATAGCCATCGCCAGCTGGGCACTTTTGGTATAAGGCATAAAGCGGGTACATTCAAGCTTCCTGCTAGGTGAACATTTGTATTACCTACTGAGATAACAAGATCGAGTGCGGCGATTTGTGCACTGAAATCATCAAGGTCTTTTAGTGAGTCACTGTCTTCCCAGTCATGAATGGTAATACCATAATTATTTTCGAATGCTATTAATTCATCGGCATTATTGCCATATTGTAAATTAATAAAATTACAATCACATTGCAATATCTCTTTCCAGGCGTCTAAAGGTATTGAACGTTTTTTTTGTTCGATTCTTGTGCCGCCTTTCCATGAGATTCCGATGTTTAGTTTGTTTCCGAGAATTTTATAGCGGTCTTTCCATTTTTTGTATTTTTCTTCATCAACGCCAAGATAGGGGGATGTTTTGGGGAACTGAGAAATATTTTTTCGAAATAGTCGGGGCAAGCTACCTATGGCAAGTTTTTTCCGAATGCTTGGAAAAGTCTTCTTGATCGATTCTTTATCGTACTGGCCTCGGAAGATAACAGTGTTGGATGGAAATGCCCGCTTGAATAAGGGTAATAAACGTTTGTCGCATTCTATTATGGCAGTATCGGTTAGTTTCAATAAATCAGGTAAGCATGATGCAAACATGACTTGATCACCAATACCTTGTTCTGCGGTCACTAATAAAACATCTTCATTTTTTAGTTCTATATTAAAGTTTGGGTAATCGTATGGATCGTTAATGTGCTCCGTACTTTTAAAGCGATATTCGTAATCGTCCCACGCATTGTCAAATTTTCCGGTAAGTAATAATGTGAATGTACGATACCAGTGGCCGGTGATGCTTTCAGGTTCCAGTTCTATTGCCTTATTAAAGCAGTCGATCGCTTTATCAAACAACGCTATGCTGTGGTAAAGAAACCCTAGATTAATATAGGCTTCGGTATATGCCGGGTTCAAACTAATTGCTTTCAGTAAATGCTCTTCAGCTTCACTAAATTTTTCCTGCTTTATTAATATATTCGCAAGATTGCTGAGGGCTTGTGGGTAATCATGCTTTAAACTAAGTGCTTTTCGAATCAGTATTTCTGCTTGAGTAAAATCGTTTTCAATTTGAAGGAGGGCAGAGAAATTACTTAAAAGAGTAATATTGTTCGGGTACAGGGATAAAGCGTGCTGGTAAACTTGTCGTGCCTCGTTATTTTTATTCATTTGTCCCAGCAGGTTTGCTTTATTGAGCAACGTAGCTTCATTATCCGGAGATATATTTAAAGCTATATTTAAATGGAATAATGATTTCTCATAATTTCCTATTTTTCGGAATACGTCCCCTAGGTTACCGTGAATGTGAGGTGAATTTGGAGAAAGTTGCATTGCCTTTTCATAAATGTGAATTGCAGACTCAAATTGATTAGTTAATTCATAGGCTATAGCTAGGTTGTTATAAGCGTCTATTTGCTTGTCATTAATTTGAAGGCTTTGGGTTAGGCTGTTTATGCAGTTTTTAAGCTCCCCCATTTGACCGTATAAACTACCTAGAAGAAACAAGACATTGCTATCCGCGTGGTTATGTTCTAGTAATTTGGTGTATATAGACTTGGCTTCTAGAAACTGCCCTGTATTTTGATGTTTTATAGCGGCGTTTAGTAACGCATTGTATTTGCTAGCTGTTAGTTGTTTTTTCATGGCTTATTAGGGTCTGTTTTCGGCTCAATGGGTATCTTTGTAGTTAATGTGAATTGGACAAAAGTATAACAATATCAGCAAGTTTTAAGCCGAACATCGACTGGTTCAACTTTCTCAATTAAAAGTAATTTTAGTCTTAAGTAATATTTGATGTCGCCGATAAGATGTGTGGGAGCGGTAAATATCTCGTTATTGTGTAGAGATATATCCGCTGGAAAAGAAACTCAGTAGTGCCTCAAACACAAGGTGTTAATGAGATTGTTAGGAGGACATGCAAATGCCTCAAATTATAAATACTAATGTAATGTCGCTGAACTCGCAGCGTAATCTTAATAAGTCTCAAGGCGGTTTAAGTCAGGCGTTGCAACGCTTGTCGTCAGGTTTGCGTATTAATAGCGCAAAAGATGATGCTGCTGGTTTGGCTATTTCTGAGCGCTTTACTTCACAAATTCGTGGTTTGACAGTTGCTTCGCGAAATGCGAACGATGGTATTTCGTTGTCACAGGTTGCTGAGGGTGCATTAACGGAAGTTGGTAATATCTTGCAACGTGTTCGTGAGTTATCTGTTCAGTCTGCTAATGCGACTAACTCGGCTTCTGATAGATCGGCGCTTCAGTTAGAGGTTGGTCAGTTAGCTTCAGAGTTAAATCGTATTGCAAAAGCAACTGAATTTAACGGACAAAAATTGTTGGATGGTAGTTTTGGTACCGCGTTATTTCAAGTTGGTTCTAATGCAAACGAAACGATTGTTGCAACAACAGCAAACTTTAAAACTAATCAGTATGGTGATTATCGTATATCAGGTCAACCCACTGTGGCGACTACTGCAACTACATTTGCTGCTGGTGGATCTGTAATCATCAGCGGTAGTAGTGGAACTAAAACTGTTTCGTTTGGAGCAACTGATTCTGCCGAAACAGTTGCTGCGGCCGTGAATTTGGTTGTTGATCAAACTGGTGTAACTGCATCGGCCCTAACAACGTCAAACGTAACATTTAGCACTTCAGGTACTTATCGCTTTACATTGGCATCTGAAAATACGTCGGCTGTTCAGATAAACTTTAATATTGATAAAAATACTGGCACAGATGCACTATCTCAAGCAGTAAATGCATTTAATGATCAGCAGGCAAAAACAGGTGTTGTAGCCACTGTTATGGCTGATAGCACTGGTATCAGTTTGACTAATTATGACGGAAAGCAAGTAGATCTGAGGACGGCGGGTTTTGCTAACTCTGGTACCACTAGCTTAGCTACTGTGAACAACGCAGGGGTATCTGCTACTCAGACTGTATTGGGATCAACATCGGTAGCGTCTACAGCCATTATGTCAGGTCAGGTTACGTTTGATTCAACCAAGGCATTTGTTGTAACCGGTACGGCAGCGGCTGTTGTCTCTGGTGCTACAGAGTCTTCGGTATTGCAGAAAGTGTCTGACCTGGATATTTCAACTGTTTCGGGTGCTAATCTTGCGATGTCAGTTGTCGATGCGGCAATTAGCCAGGTGAGTAATCAGCGCGCTAAGTTTGGTGCATTGCAAAATCGATTCTCATCAACGATATCTAATTTGGATACGAGTATTGAGAACTTGAGTGCTGCAAGGTCGCGAATCAGAGATGCTGATTTCGCGGTTGAAACAGCCGAGCTTACGAGGACGCAGATACTGCAACAGGCGGGTACTGCTATGTTAGCGCAGGCAAATTCAATACCGCAAAACGTATTGAGTCTACTTGGGTAAATAGTTAACAAGAGCGGAAAATAATTTCCGCTCTTGTTTCTACCCAAGGTAGCTAAGAGGTATAACTTATGGCTATCGAACTAAAATCTACAATAGGTTTTTCATCAAATTCACCGGTACAAAAAACTGTTTCGGATGTTTCCCCTAGAACGGCTCCCGCTTTACCTGATACGGATGTTAAGAAAGTGTCTCCTGAACGACAGGAGAAACCGGTTCCCCGGTTCGAAACACCCGTCCCACAAGAAACTAGTGCAATTGAGTTAAACACGGAAGATCTGGACGCAATGGTGTCAAAGCTCAATGACTATGTTGAGCAACAGAAACGTGATATTCATTTTTCTATTGATGACGATACCAACAAAACAATTGTTCATTTGCTTGATGCGAATGGCGATGTGTTAAAACAAATTCCATCAGAGGAAGTGCTGGCAATTCTAAGAGGTATTGAAAGCAATAAAGGACTATTTTTTGAAGACGAGGCTTAGTGGCCCGAGTTTTGCTTTTTCAGTACTACTTTAAATTAGAATTATATAGTCAATGGTGAACTTTGTGTTTCTATCATTGAGGTAAAAATTATGGCTTCTATTTCATCACTTGGTGTAGGCTCTGGGCTTGATATAAAAGGTCTGGTTGAGAACTTGATAGCGGCAGAGGGTGCGGGTAAAACCAATCGCCTGAATGTTCGTGAGGCCGAATATACGGCTAAACTATCTATCATTGGATCTGTTAAAGGTGCATTGAGAGATTTTCAGAGTTCTTATAGTTCCTTAAAACTCAGCTCTACGTTTAAGTCTCATACCGCTACCAGTAGCGACTCATCTGCATTTACTGCAACGGCATCGAACAGTTCTGTGGCAGCAACGTATTCGCTTACAATTAATCAAATTGCACAAGCCCATAAGATGAAAACAATTGAATTTGCCGATCAAACGACAAGCATCGGTACTGGTACGCTTCAATTTATTCAAGGTGATGGAACTACCACTGATGTCACGATAACAGATGGAAGTTTGCAAGGTGTTCGTGACTCCATTAATGCCGCAAACGCTGGCATAGATGCGAGTATTATATTTAATGGTACTGGCTATGTTTTAAGTATGGCTTCTACAACAGGAACTGATAAAGCAATAACAAGCATTACCGCTACAGCCACATCATCAGGGGCGTTAACGAATTTTGAAACTGGGGCAGACCCATTAGTTAATTTGAGTGATATACAGGTAGCAAACGACGCAATTTTCTCAGTTAATGGTGTCAGTATTACGAGTCAAAGTAATACAGTTAGTAACATAATCGACAATGTGACACTAGAGTTAAAAGCAGGCGACGGTGGCATTGCCGCAAACACACTTACTGTTGGCAGAGATACATCCGCTGTGGAAACCGCCGTTCAAGAATTTGTTGATGGATATAATGGACTGATTACGGGCTTAAACAGCGCAACATTTTATGATTCAGATACAGCGAAAAGTGGGGTGTTAATTGGTGATCCGACTGTTCGGGGTGTTGTTACACAATTGCGAGGTTTGTTGAATACCACAACGGGAAATGCACTTACCCAATATAATTCATTTGCGAGTATTGGTATATTAACCGCTCGCGATGGCACTTTGGAATATGACCCGACAAAACTGAAAGCAGCATTGGCCAGTAAGCCTGACGAGGTGCAAGAGTTACTAGCAGGCGGAAGTGGGACTACATCTGCCATTGGTATTGATGTTGTTGGTGTCACGGACAATATTGGTGCTGGTACATATGCGGTGGATATTACAAGTGCGCCAACACAGGCAACATATCAATCAAATGCACTGACAGCGACCGGTGGAACATTTAATTTGAATGCTGTGGCCTTGGCCGACAGGGAGTTTTCTGTTGTTATTGACGGGGTATCTTCAGCCACTTTAAGTCTGACGGCAACTAATCATGGTGGTACAACTTTGGCCAAGGGGCAATCAATTGCCGCAGAAATTCAAGCTGCGATAAATGGTGACGCTACAATAAGTGGAGCGGGGTCTAGTGTAGCTGTGACATTTGCGGAAATTGGAGTAAGTGGGACTTATAGTTTCTCAATTACTTCTGCAAAAATGGGCACAGCGTCAACTGTAGAGTTAATTCCTGGAGCTGGAGCGGCTAGCTATTTGTCTACGGGCTTAAATATTACGGGTAATTCTGGTAGTGCAGCTACTGGTGTTGACAGAACAGGTACTATTGGTGGTCAGGCGGCGACGTTTGTTGGTGATCGAATGACGGGTTCGGGTTTGTATGCTGGATTTGTGTTGGATATTACAGATCCGACGGCTAACGGGCTGTATTCCATTAAAGTAGCCGGAGGCAATATCAGCAAACTTGACACCTTGATTGATTCGTTTCTCCAAAGCGATGGTATGTTTGATGGTAAAACAAAAGGTTTAACTGCTTCAATAGCCGATATTACTGCTCAACGCGAAGCATTAGATTTACGATTAGATGCAATGCAATCGAGATTAATAAAGCAATTCAGTGCAATGGATTCATTGGTCGCACAGATGAACTCGACGAGTAGTTTTCTGTCGGGTCAATTGGAGCAAATCTCCAAAATAGGACAGAAATAATAGTGAACTATAATTATATTAGTGCAGTAGGCTATCAAGGAGTTAAAGTATGAGTTCTGTTAAAGCACAGAGTGCATTAAAGGAATACGGCAAAGTCAGTGTTCAGTCCGGTGCATCTTATGCTAGTCCGCACCGACTAATTTCGATGTTGTTGGATGGTGCGCTTGATAAAATTTCATCAGCAAAAGGATTTATGCAGCGAGGTGAGATTGCCAATAAAGGTAATTATATTAGTTGGGCAATTTCAATTGTTGAAGGTTTACGGATGAGTCTCGATGCAGATAAAGGCGGAGAACTGGCTGATAATCTAAATAATCTTTATGATTATATGGAGCGTCGTTTAGTAGAAGCTAATTTAAAAAACAGCGAAGAAATGCTGGATGAAGTTGCTGAGTTGCTTAACACCATTAAAAGCGCCTGGGAAGAAATTCCAGCAGAGTTACAGGGCGCATCTGCTGCTTCTGATTCTACGGTCAGTATTAGCGCACCGGTTGAAGGCGATGTTTAAAATGTATAATGAAACGATATTTGAGTCAGGTTATGCAATATAAAGATCAACTAAATAATGCAGTTTCAGTAACCTCTAAAATGCTGGATGCGGCAAAAGAAGGGGATTGGGAGGGCGTTATCCAGTTGGAAGAAAAAAGACAGATATCATTAAGCTTAATGAAAAAAATGACACCTGCATCAGTTGAGACGGGGGTGATAGATAAATTGCAGGCGCTTATAGTGCTGAACAATGAGCTGATGGAATTAAGTGTGGTAGAAAAAGCCGTCTGTTTTAGCCATTTCTCGACGAATCAAAAAAGTAAAAAAGCATTTCAGGCTTATGGGAGTAGGTAAGCTGATGGGGGTAATTATAAATCAGGTTTAATATTACTAGTTAGGTCATCAATATACATTTCATAATTTCTCCACTTTTCAACTGATGTTTTATATATGGGGCGACGAACTTGCCATTTGCTGGCGGTGCTCACAATTGATTTTGACTCATAAAAAGACAAACAGTTTTCGTCCCAGCTTAGATCACATGCCGCTATTAGTTTTTTACTTTCATCCTCTTGCTGCTTAACCAGTATTTCATAGTTTATATCGTATATTTCATTGCCAAAAATTTTCTGCCAGTGTCGCATAAGCCTAGCGTATTCATTGTAGAAAAGAGCCATATTTTTCAGGTCGTAACTGTATTGGTGTTGTTTTTCAAAGTTTTGAAAAAAACATGATAGGCTCGTATCTATCGGGTTTCTTTTGCAATGAATAACTTTACTGTGTGGGAATAAAATTAAAATTAAACCTATGTGTAAAAAGTTGATTGGTGATTTGTCTGTAATTACATTCTTGCGTTGTTGAAACTTTTCAACTTGCGTATGTACTGCTGTTGATATTTGGCTAATATTCTGACGTTTTATTTCGTTTATACAAGCTGGATAAGTATTGCCGGACTGTATTAAATCGGGTAGTTCATCAACGATTTCACCAATAAATCCGATTTCACCTGCGCTTTGTACCGCAGGGTGGCTGGATATGATTTGTTCGACGAGCGTTGTACCTGAGCGGGGCATACCAACCACAAAGATGAAGCGATTAGTAGTTGGTGTTGAATTGGTTTTTAATTTTTGGATTAATTCAGGGGTGTAATTTTCAATTAATTGATCAACATATTGGCTGAACTGTTTAATGTTAAAGCCTTGATTTTTTAATGAATTAGCGTTGCTGTAGTATTTAAAAGCGGTTTTATAGTTTGATAAGTCGTCGTATATTTTTCCTAATGAAAAATTGAGTTTGATTTCTTCACCCTTGCCCCATTTTTTGCTGCCTAGAATGTGTTCAAATTTAGTTATATAAATACTATCAAGGGCGCTGAATTTATAGGATTGTGCAAAATTGTAATATGCTTCAGCGCAATCTGGTGCGATGGTAAATGCTTTTTCTAAATGAATGTTAGCCTGCGTCAGTTCGCCTAAATGTTGATATGCAACGCCAATATTATTATATGCCAGCGCAAAATCAGGTTTTATTGCGATCGCGAGTTTGTAGTGGTGGATAGCAGACTCGATATCTTCTGCTTTTTGGTATGCCAGCCCAAGATTATACAAAATATCTGGATTATCCCCGTTTATTGAAACCGCTTTCTTCAATAGAGGTATGGAAATTTGAGGTTGGTCGGTAGATATAAAAATCAGTGCAAGATAATGCAGTGCTTCCAGGTTGTTAGGAGAAATACTAATTACCTGGCGATACAAATCCTCGGCCAGGATAAAATCACCTTCCTTATGTGCAGAAACCGCGTTTTTTAGCAGGCTGGATGTTTCAGTGTCTTGCATTTATTACCCTAGGTTCAAAAATTACAGATTTTGATGAAGTGTCGTGTTTCCATATTTAGAATTAACGGTATAAGGCAGAAATACTTGATAAATAATACTTGTATATCGTTATAGAATATTGTGATGAGTAAGGGGTGGTAGGGTCTTTAATAAAATGATATTGATGACGGTTTTAACAAGGCTTGTTGATATTTATTACTTTAGCCTACTGGCACCTATTTTGCTGTTTTTAAAGTAATTTATTAACGGTATATAATACTTATGAAAGCGGTAATTCTAGCTGGCGGTTTGGGTACTCGCATTAGCGAAGAAACCATTGTGCGACCAAAGCCAATGGTTGAAATCGGTGGTAAACCTGTGCTCTGGCATATCATGAAGACTTATTCAGCTCATGGTATTAATGATTTTATTATATGCGTTGGTTATAAGGGCTATATGATAAAAGAATATTTTGCCAACTATTTTCTTCATATGTCAGATGTCACTTTTCATATGGAAAGTAATCGTATGGAAGTGCATTGCAATAACGCGGAACCATGGAAGGTGACATTGGTTGATACCGGGCAGGACTCTATGACTGGAGGGCGATTACAGCTCGTTAGTCATTATCTTGATGGCGAAGATTTTTGTTTTACGTATGGCGACGGAATCAGCAACGTTAATATTTCAGAATTAATTAAATTTCATAAAGCGCAAGGCACGCTGGCAACCCTAACAGCAGTTCGGCCACCCGGCCGTTTTGGTGCCATTAGTTTGGAAAACAAAAAAATTACCACATTTGCTGAGAAACCTCAGGGTGATGGTAGCTGGATTAATGGTGGTTATTTTATATTGTCACCTAAGGTTATCGATTATATTGAAGGCCCATACACCACCTGGGAAAAAGAACCGTTAGAGAAACTTGCAAAGGAAGGCCAGTTAACCGCATTTCAGCACGATGATTTTTGGCAGCCGATGGATACTTTGCGAGATAAAGTGCTACTTGAAAATATGTGGAAAACAGGCAACCCTCCATGGAAAGTGTGGGAATGAACTTGTTTAACAATATTTATCATAATCAAAACGTACTTCTTACTGGCCATAATGGATTCAAAGGCAGTTGGTTATCCCTGTGGTTAAGTAAGCTGGGTGCTAACGTTACGGGAATTTCTCTATCGGTGACTGAGGATAATCTGCATTGGTCAGAGTTGAATCTGGATGTTGAATCACATGATATTGATGTGCGTGATGCGAGCGCAATTAACAAAGCAATACAAGCTATAAAGCCGAGCATTGTTTTTCATCTGGCGGCTCAGTCCCTTGTTCGACCTTCTTACAGGGACCCATTAGAGACCTGGTCAACGAATGTGATGGGTACGGCTAACGTACTTGAAGCTTGCCGTAAAACATCATCTGTTAAGGCGGTAATAGTTGTTACATCGGATAAGTGCTATGAAAACAAGGAATGGCATTGGGGTTATCGCGAAACTGATCGCCTTGGTGGATATGATCCTTATAGTGCATCCAAAGCAGGTGCGGAATTAGTTGCTAACAGCTATCGGCAGTCTTTTTTTGATAAAGGCGACTTATTGCTTGCAACTGCAAGGGCTGGCAACGTTATTGGTGGTGGTGACTGGTCGCAAGATAGAATAGTACCTGATGTCGCACGAGCGGTTAAAAATAAATGCTCACTTGAAATCCGTTCACCGAATGCAACAAGGCCTTGGCAACATGTGCTTGAATCTTTGTCGGGGTATTTACTACTGGGTCAGAAGTTATTGGAAGGAAAGCATGATTTTGCCGAGGCCTGGAATTTTGGTCCGTCCGATGAAAGCAATCGTAGTGTGGAAGAAATGTTAACGGTGATGCAGCCAATGTGGCCAGATTTGGTATGGAATATCTCTGATGCGGCACACCCCCATGAAGCGCAACTGTTACGGCTTGACAGTGCTAAGGCAAATCAGCGTTTGAAATGGCAACCTGTATGGAGGTGGGACAAGTCTATTCAGGCAACTGCTCAATGGTATCGTACTTATCTTGAGCAAAATAAAATCGCGAGTTCTGAGCAATTGGATCAATATATTAATGATGCCCGTACAATGAAGCAGGCGTGGGCAATTTGATGCGCTGTCACGAAACCCCTCTTGCTGGTGTAATGGTAGTTGAAACTGATATAAGGCAAGACCCTAGAGGCGGCTTCGCCCGTTTCTATTGTGGGCGTGAGCTTAAGCCGGTGCTCGAAAAACGAAATGTCGTACAGATAAATTATTCGCGTTCTGTAGAAATCGGCACCGTGCGTGGAATGCATTTTCAGCTTACGCCTTATGCTGAAATGAAAATGATTAGATGTATTAAAGGAAAAGTGTGGGATGTGGCGGTTGATTTACGTAAGGGTTCATCTACTTTTTTAAAATGGCATGCTCAGGAATTGAGTAAAGAAAATAACAAAATGATGATTGTTCCCGAAGGTGTTGCACATGGCTTTCAAACACTGGAGGCTGAGTCTGAGTTGTTGTACTTGCATACACAGTATTACGAGCCTGATTATGAAGGTGGTATCAGGTACGATGATCCTATGTTAAATATTTCATGGCCGTTAAAAGCAGAGGGCTTATCGGAACGAGATTTGTCTTTTCCACGTATTACTGATGACTTTAGTGGGGTTGAACTTTTTAGTGAGATTAAACGATGAATTGCCGCCACTGTACAAACCCTTTAAGTCATGTTTTTCTAGATATTGGTTTCGCACCACCTTCAAACGCTTATTTGACTAAACAGCAGTTAAAAGAACCGGAAGTCTACTACCCTTTAAAAGTTTTTGTTTGTGATTCATGCTGGTTGGTTCAAACGGAAGACTATGCGTGCGCTGATGTTCTATTCGATAAAGATTATGCGTATTTCTCTTCTACCTCATCAAGCTGGTTAGAGCATGCCAGGTGTTATGTCGAGGATATTGTTCCTAAGCTTCAGCTTGATGAAAATAGTTTTGTGATTGAAATTGCATCAAATGATGGGTATTTACTTAAAAATTTTATTTCTAATGGTATTCCATGTTTAGGTATAGAGCCAACGCAAAGTACGGCTGCTGCTGCTGAAGCGCTTGGGATTCCTGTTGTTCGCGAATTTTTTGGAGCCGATCTCGCTAAAACATTATCTAAGAGTGGGAGAAAGGCGGATCTAATTATTGGTAACAATGTATTTGCCCATGTTCCGGATATTAATGATTTCACTGCTGGATTAAAGTGTGTGTTAAATCTAGAGGGAAGTATAACGCTTGAGTTCCCGCATTTATTGAATTTGATCTCTGAAAACCAGTTTGACACCGTATATCACGAGCACTTTTCCTATTTATCGCTCAATTCAGTTTCGACAATTCTTAAAAAACAAGATTTACGGGTGTGGGATGTAGAGAGGCTTTCTACGCATGGAGGAAGTCTCAGGGTATTTATATGTCACATTGAATCTAGTAAAGCGAGCTCAACAGTCGTGTCTGAAATATTACAGCAAGAAAAGGCCTATGGTTTACTATCTTTGAAGCCGTATGAGCTTTTCCAAGTAAATGCTAACAAAGTTAAGAATGATCTCGTTCAATTTTTGATATCAGAACATAGCAAAGGCAAACGTATTGCCGCCTATGGGGCAGCGGCAAAGGGAAATACTCTACTTAACTATGGTGGGGTTAAACCTGATCTTATCGAATTTGTTTGTGATGCTGCTGAGTCAAAACAAAATAAATTTTTACCCGGCAGCCATATACCTATTCTTATGCCATCAGCATTAAGAGAAAAAAAACCGGACTGGGTGATTATTTTCCCATGGAATCTGGTTGATGAAATAAAAAATGCTCATTCATATATTGGAGAATGGGGTGGAAAATTTGTTACAGCGGTTCCGAAGTTAAATATTCATTAACAAAGGTCTATTATTAATGGTTCTATTATTAATGGGTCTATTGTTAATGGTTCTATTGTTAATCGTACAATTAGAAAAAGTTAATGATTAAAGGTTTACTTAAAATTTAATACATGAAAATACTGATCACTGGCGCGACGGGTTTTGTTGGAAAACATCTAATTCCAGAGCTTCTTTTGCGGGGGCACGAGCTACACTGTGTGTCCCGTTCTGAGAGCATCGCCAAAACTATGCCGTGGTACAGTAAAGTGGAGTTTCATATATTGGATTTCAATAGTAGTCCTAATTTGGTTGGTTTATTTAGTGACATGGATGCCTTGGTGCATTTAGCGTGGCCGGGGTTGGCTAACTTCAAATCAACTTGTCATATGGAACAAAGTCTACCCGAAAGTATAAAATTTTTGCGTGCTGCAATTGAGTCAGGCTTGAAGCAAGTATTGGTTTCTGGCACGTGTTTGGAATATGGAATGAATAACGGGCGGTTAAAGGAAGATGATTGCTGTGACCCTATTGTGCCGTATGCTATCGCTAAAGATTCACTTAGACGTTACTTACAAGTCCTACAAAATGAATTTGAATTTAATTTACAGTGGGTAAGGTTATTTTATATATACGGGCCTTATCAAAGCCAGACAAGTCTATTGTCTCAACTAGATGAAGCTATAGATGATGGGGAAAAAGTATTTAATATGAGTAAAGGTGATCAACTTCGGGATTTTATTCCAATTGAAATAGCTTCTTCTTGTATCGCTAGTATATTAGAAAACAGAAGTTTCAGTGGGACGGTCAATTGCTGTAGTGGCAAGCCAACTTCCGTTAGAGCTTTAGTGGAAAATAAACTTCAGGAGCGGGAAGTCAGTTTGGAGCTTAATCTCGGGTATTATCCTTACCCCGATTACGAGCCGATGGCTTTCTGGGG
>JAOTSL010000230.1 GCA_029864945.1 Gammaproteobacteria bacterium | reverse complement strand
GATCTAACTGCAAAAAAACGCGGCTTAATTTTAATTGTGGGACCATCAGGGTCAGGCAAATCAACCTCAATGGCCTCCCTGATAAACCAACGAGCGCAATATACCGCCTCCCATATCATTACTATTGAAGACCCTATTGAATACATCATTAATCACGGTGAATCGGTCGTTAACCAGCGAGAAGTCGGGGTAGATACTCACTCATTTCATAGCGCGCTAGAAAGTGCATTACGCCAGTCACCTGATGCTCTGTGCATTGGCGAAATCCGCTCAAAAGACACCATGGAACATGCACTTATGTTTGTCGATAGCGGGCACTTCTGCATGGCTACTTTACACGCAAATAATACGACTCAAGCTATTGAGCGCATTCTGAACTTTTTCCCAGAAAACAAACGCGACCAAATCTTGCTCGGATTATCCATGAACCTTAAAGCCATTATCTCCCAACAACTTGTACCAAATCTGGAAGGTAAACTGGTGGCGGTATTTGAGCTGCTGCAAGCTTCCCCTCGCATCAGTGATTTAATAGAAAATGCAGATTTTGCGGGAATGCGCGAAGTGATGGAAAAAGATACTTCAGACATGCTTACCCTCGATCAATCTCTTTTTAATCTATATGAAAATAAGATTATTAACAGCCAAACTGCAATGGAATACGCCAGCTCCTATAGTGACATGCGATTAAAAATGAGGCTATCAAACGTCGCTTCAAGTTTGGTATAATTCGCGTCCAATATTGATAGTACGTCCTTATCAGGACGAATAAGTAGATTTGAGCAAACGCACTCAGGGGAACAAATATGAGCATCGAAACCTCATGGGTTATTAGTACAAATGACCTAGAAAATCGATTAAACGAGAAACCGTTGTCGAAAGACCTGTTAATAATCGACATGACAAAAGAATCCGACTACCAAGAAGCTCATATCCCCGGCGCCATTTTTCTGGACTATGCAAAAATAGTAAAACACGCCCCCCCAGTTGTCGGCATGTTACCTGACCCTCAACAATTCAGTGAAACATTATCAAACCTAGGTATAAGTCCTGAAAGTTACATTGTCGCTTACGATGACGAAGGTGGAGGCAAAGCGGCGCGATTTATGTGGACAATGGAAATCGCCGGTCACAAAAAAATGTCACTACTGGACGGCGGCATACATGCCTGGCTCAGTGACAAAAAACCGCTTAGCAACAAAACTCCCGATATCAAACAAAGCCAGTACCCCGTCAGTTTTAACGACTTAACGACTGTAGCAGATGCAGATTACATAATGGCTCACTTAAACCAGCCCAACTTCTGCGTATTAGACACCCGAAGTGAAAGTGAATTTACAGGTGCCGACAAACGAGCAGCTCGTGCCGGACATATCCCCGGCGCAATCAACCTTGATTGGCAAGAAATAAAAAATAACAAAGATGCGCAACGACTAAAGCCGACAGAAGAACTGAAAAAAATGCTCACTGGTTTAGGCCTCTCTCAGGAACAGGAAATTGTTACCTATTGCCATTCACACCATCGCTCCGCATTAATGTACATTGCACTGAAGTCACTGGGATACCCCAATATAAAGGGTTATCCCGCATCTTGGTCCGACTGGGCCGTAAGAGATGATAAGCCTGTAGAGATTTAAAAACAGTAATATATAAACTGTCACAAAAAGAATTAAATAAATCATTTAAACTCCAACTTTAAAAAATAATCGAAATCTTATATGACTACCGACGTATCCATGCCTGAGAAAATGGCCATAAAAAAAACACCTACCACCACACAAAAAAAACAAACTTCCCCTGAAAAAGTAACACCCATGATGCAGCAGTATCTGCGCATCAAATCGGAAAATAAAGATAGTATATTATTTTATCGCATGGGCGATTTTTACGAGCTTTTCTTTGACGACGCTAAAAAAGTATCAAAAATTCTCGATATTACATTAACCGCTCGTGGCCACTCTGGTGGCGCACCAATCCCCATGTGTGGAATGCCTTATCATTCAGTGGAACCTTACCTGGCCAAACTGGTAAAACTCGGCGAATCAGTCGCAATTTGCGAACAAATTGGCGATCCGGCCACAAGTAAAGGCCCAGTAGAAAGAAAAGTTGCACGGGTATTAACACCCGGCACAGTTACCGACGAATCATTGCTAGACGACAGACGAGACAATTTACTGGCTGCATTAAATTTAGTTGGCGACACCTTTGGCCTAGCCACTCTAGACATTAGTAGCGGCCGTTTCACGGTGATGGAAATGTCAAATCAGGATGCAGTTCTATCTGAACTTGAAAGACTCCGCCCTGCCGAGTTACTGGTTAGCGAAACGCTCGACAAGCAACTACTACCGCAAAACTTCAACGGCCTCAAAAACCAATCTCCATGGCTTTATGATTCTGAAAACGCCTATCATTTATTAACAAAGCAATTTAACACCCACGACCTGAATGCATTCGGTTGCACTGACCTGACAATTGCCATCGGTGCCGCCGGCTGCTTACTAGAATATGTAAAGGACACACAAAAAACAGCACTTCCACATATTCAAGGCTTGCACACCGAGCGTCGTGAAGACACTGTCATAATGGATGCATCGACACGGCGCAATCTTGAAATTGAACATAATTTATCAGGCACTACCGAACACACTCTTGCAAGTTTAATGGACTCAACGGCAACCTCAATGGGCGGCCGAATGTTACGTCGCTGGTTGAACCGGCCTATTCGTAGTCGTGAAATATTATCTCAGCGATACCAGGCAATCGATTCATTCATCCAGCAACAACGTTATCAGGATGTGCATGAAACGCTTAACGTAATAGGGGATATAGAGCGAATTCTTGCCCGCGTAGCGCTCAAATCAGCTAGGCCACGAGACCTCGCCGTACTCAGAGACTCTCTTAAATGTATCCCTGCATTAAAAAGTCTGCTTGAAAACCACAACAGCTCTGTTTTGTTACAAAACTTAAAACAAACAAGCGGCGAACATCCCGAGGTTTACCAACTTTTACAAGCTGCCATCATCGAAAATCCGCCTGTTGTTATTCGAGATGGTGGCGTCATCGCCAAAGGTTATGACGAGGAACTGGATGAGCTTCGTGAGCTCAGAGAAAACAGTGACCAGTTTCTGGTTGATATGGAAAAAAGAGAAAAAGAACAAACCGGCATCAGCAGCTTAAAAGTAGGATATAACCGGGTTCATGGATTTTATATTGAAATTAGCCGCCTCAGTTCAGACAAAGCACCTGCACACTACATCCGACGTCAAACACTAAAAGGTGCTGAACGTTTTATTACGCCGGAACTTAAAGAATATGAAGACAAAGTACTTAGTGCAAAAGAACGCGCACTTGCAAAAGAAAAGGCACTTTACGAAGAAATTATAGATCAGTTACAACCTCACGTTGGTGCGCTCCAGCAAACCGCAGCTGCATTATCAGAAATAGACGTACTGCATTGCCTTGCCGACAAAGCCGTCAGCCTGAATCTTTGTCAGCCCGAACTAACGAACAAACCCGGATTACAAATTACTGCTGGCCGACACCCAGTGGTCGAAAGCGTGCTCGACGCACCATTTGTTCCCAACCACCTAAATTTATCCGAAAACCGAAAAGTACTCATTATCACCGGCCCAAATATGGGCGGTAAATCCACCTATATGCGGCAAACTGCATTGATTGTTTTGCTTGCGCACATTGGTAGCTATGTCCCAGCGGAAAATGCAGTTATTGGTGAAATTGACCGTATTTTCACCCGCATTGGTGCATCGGACGATCTGGTCGGCGGTCGATCAACATTTATGGTGGAAATGACAGAAACTGCCAATATTCTACATAACGCCACCGCAAATAGTCTGGTATTGCTGGATGAAATCGGGCGAGGCACAAGCACCTTTGATGGCCTGGCACTAGCATGGGCATGCGCGGAACATATTTCGACCAGCGTGAAATCTCTGACTCTTTTTGCCACACACTACTTCGAACTAACCGTACTTCCAGATCAACGAAGTAATGTTGCCAACGTTCACCTTTCGGCAACAGAACATAACAATAAAATTGTGTTTTTACATACCGTAAAAGACGGCCCTGCAAGCCAGAGTTATGGATTGCAGGTTGCCAGCCTTGCTGGTGTTCCGCAAAAGGTAATCGACAAAGCAAAAGGCAAATTATATGAGCTTGAAAACCAGAATCTTCCGGCTATAGAGTCATCGGGGCAGCAACAGCTCTCACTGATGATTGATGCTAACGACGAAGATCAAAAAAACAGGGAAATTAAACAAGCACTTTATGAGATAAACCCCGACAATCTGACGCCCAGAGAGGCACTTGAACAACTTTATAAGCTAAGCGAGATGCTTAATTAACAACCTTTTTATATTTTTTTATGTTTTTTCCGCTGTAAAGCTCGCAGAAATGGAATTTACACATTAAAATGCGCGAAGTTAAACTAGGTGGCCGTTAGAAGCCGCTAGTGAAATTCTGTACCATTACGAAAATTTAAGCAGCTACCGAGTAAATTTAGGAGTTATTAATGACTTATGTTGTAGTGGACAACTGCATAAAATGCAAATACACCGATTGTGTAGAAGTATGTCCAGTAGACTGCTTCCATGAAGGCCCGAATTTTTTGGCAATTGACCCGGAAGAATGCATTGATTGCACTTTGTGCGAACCAGAGTGCCCAGCTGAAGCAGTTTTTGCTGAAGATGACCTTCCCGAAGGCCAAGAACATTTTATCGCGCTCAATGAAGAGCTGGCAAAAATATGGCCTGTTATCACAGAACAAAAAGCCGCGCCTACCGATGCAGCCGAATGGGATGGCAAACCAAACAAACTAGAGCACCTAGAAAGATAGAACTTCTGCTAGGGGTAAACCTGGTAGAAAACCACCAGTGTTTATCCTAGCTTTTGTAAAAAAGCAGTAACAGAAAAATACATCACATAGAAATGCTATAGAAAGTAAGATATAGAAAGCAGTATAGAACGTATAACCAAAACCTAACCCCAGTTAAAAAACCAAGGCCGAGCCAAAGCAAAAAAATGCCGACAAACACCGCCCGGCCTAACATTCAAATTTTCCCCTATC
>JAOTSL010000229.1 GCA_029864945.1 Gammaproteobacteria bacterium | reverse complement strand
ATCAGTTGCTAAATAACTGCAAAAATCATGGAGAGAAAATGTTTGATCCTAAAATGTTAGATGAAGTAGCTCAAAAATTAAGCTCGGTACTGCCAAGCAGTCTTCAGGCAGTTCAGCAGGATATTGAGAAAAACTTTAAAACGGTTTTACAAAATGCATTTTCAAAAATGGATCTCGTATCACGTGAAGAATTTGATGTGCAAACCAGTGTATTGAGTCGTACTCGCGCAAAAGTGGACGCGATGGAAAAGCAATTGGCAGAACTGGAATCTTTGATGACACAGACTCAAGAGCAACAGCAAAAAGAAAAGCAGCAATAAATGTCCCTTGCCGTTGTATATAGCCGGGCAGGTGTTGGCGTTAGTGCGCCATTAGTTACTATTGAAGTGCATGTTTCTAACGGTTTGCCTGGGCTTTCTATTGTTGGTTTGCCCGAGGCGTCGGTAAAAGAAAGCAAAGACCGGGTTCGCGGTGCAATTATTAATTCAAATTTTGAATTTCCCGCAAAACGCATCATCATTAATCTTGCGCCAGCCGATTTGCCGAAAGAAGGCGGCCGCTTTGATCTGCCGATTGCAGTCGGTATCTTATTAGCTTCCGGTCAAATTCAAAGTAATAACACCGAAGAATTCGAAATGCTTGGCGAGCTAGCACTTAGTGGTATGTTGCGCGAAGTGAGTGGAGTTTTACCTGTTGCCTTACAAACCCAAAAAGCCGGGCGAAAATTAATCTTACCTACAGGTAATGCCGGTGAAGCTTCGCTTGTTTGTAAAGATGAGATAGTTGCAGCGGATAGTTTGCTTACTGTTTGCTTGCATCTCACGGGGCAGAAGCAGCTGAATTTTTATCAGCCGCAGGTGAGTGATTCTGGGCAGGAAAATCATCCAGACATGCTGGATGTTAAAGGGCAGTATCAAGCCAAGCGGGCAATGGAAATAGCCGCCGCTGGTGGTCATAGCATTATAATGATAGGTTCGCCGGGTACGGGTAAAACAATGCTGGCCTGTAGATTACCCGGTATTTTGCCGGAGATGACAGAGTCTGAATCGGCAGAAGCCGCCGCGGTGCAGTCAATTAGCACACAAGGGTTTGAGCCGGAAAACTGGCGAAAACGGGCGTTTAGAGCACCTCACCACACGGCATCAGCAGTTGCGCTGGTTGGTGGTGGGGGTAACCCAAAACCGGGTGAAATATCTCTGGCTCATAACGGCGTGTTGTTTCTGGATGAATTACCCGAGTTTGGCCGACACGTGCTTGAAGTATTACGTGAGCCAATGGAATCCGGTCGAATCATTATTTCCCGCGCAGCACGCCAAGCTGAGTATCCTGCTCGATTTCAACTGATAGCGGCAATGAATCCATGTCCTTGTGGGTATCACGGTGATAAAAACGGCCAATGTCGTTGTACCGAAGAACAGGTCATGCGATATAAAAATAAAATATCCGGCCCGTTAATGGATCGCATAGACATGCACATCGACGTACCAAGGCTGGAGAATGTTAACCAGCTGTCAGACAAAGATCCAAATACAGAAAGCAGCTTGCAAATAAGGCAGCGTGTACAAGCTGCACGAGACAGGCAATCTGCTCGTAACGGTCATTGTAATGCGCAATTGGAAGTGAAAGAAATAGAGAAATACTGCAAGCTGGATGACTCATCTCAACAATTCTTAAACCAGACAATTGAAAAACTCAAACTTTCTAACCGGGCGTATCATCGAATACTTAAAGTGGCCCGTACGATCGCCGACATCGAAGAGCAAGATAATGTAACGATAAAACATATCGCAGAAGCGGTTAATTATCGACGGTTTGATCGTATTTCGAGTCGTTAAGTTATTTTCTTTTAAAATATCGCATTTAATAAATAAAAAAGATCCTTCCTGGTGAGGCATTTAGTTATGTCGGGTCATACTGGTAGAAATAATGCGTCCATTAATAAAACTGAATTAACGGCTGAGCTGGTAGGGGCTAAAAGCACAACTGTACGGGAGGAGCTGCTTTACAACCCTTCATATTCAACCTTAAACCTAGATTCCGCAGTTGGATCGCGATTTCTAGCGCAAGCTCTTGATGCACCTAGTGAATGTCTTACGCTATAAAGTCGAATCTAACTGCGGATTCTAGGAGGCTGTCGGACTTGACCGTTTGAAGCGAAAACTCATGGGGCCGAATCAGAATTTCTTATCATGTGAGGCGAATAGTGGCTCTATTTAACGAACATGATAGGGAATTCTGATCGGTATCCATGAGTTTACAGCCAAACAGTGATAAGTCCGACAGGCTCCTAGGTTAAATTTGGATAGTTTTGATTTTGATCAAGTTGTTGAAAAGGGGCTGGCTTTGGAATTTAAATGGCTGGGGTGTTCAAAAAGAAGTGAAAGAGGTAATTGAGCTTGGCAAAAACTCAACTAAAGCAACAAGGAAAATACATTCAAATTAACAAATAATTAAGCTGGTCTTGCCTAAAGTTTAAAGATCCACAAACGATAAACTCCATACGTTGAGGGATTTTTTAAATACAGGGTAAAAGTATGAAATCTAACCAGGCACAAGCAGAATCACAGGCGTTAAATGAAGAATTAGGTCAATTTCTAAACCTGACGTCAGGTGAAATAAACATGTCAGTTCGGGAGGCGAGTGGGGTTGTTCAGGCTTTAACCAAAACCTTTATGAAAATGGTGGGTGATGTGCATGAAATTCAATTGGCTGCAGATAAGCTTTCCGGTGGTGGTGAAGATGCTCAGGTAAAGCAGCAAATTCTTGATAAGTGTAATACCTATCTTGATAAGGTGCAGGAAGGCACTGTTGGTTTTCAGTTTTATGACAAGATGACGCAGCGTTTGAATCATACTTCTGGCAACATTAAAAAGTTGATGGTAATGACCGAAAAGCCGGAAGCTCTTAATTCTTCTGATAAGTGGAAATCGTTGAAAAAGGATATTGAACAAAGTTATAACATGGAAGAGGATCGTGTTTTGTTTAAGGCGCTTATGCAGGGTGATAGTATTCAGGAGGCGGTGCGTCTTGCGTCAGACGCGCAGAAAAAACAGAAGAGCGATAATACTGAATTGTTTTAAATCTAACGCTCCAGCTAAAAATTCATATATAAACTGACAGTAATAATTAAATATTACTGTCAGTTTGCTTTCAGGACCTTGAAACTATTACTCCATCCCGCCAGCTGCTTTTGATAAGTTGGCCAATGTTCTGGCAACTTTTTTAAGTGCACCTCGACAATGTTTATCTAGTTTGTGGCGATTAGCAATATAAGCCGGGTCGTTGTAACTCATCCATACTTGCCCAGCTCTGTCCTCCCAAATTAGCATCTTTTGCGGCAAATCAATGGCAATGCTGCGTGCACATTCCATCATTGGCGCGCCAATTTTGGGGTTGCCAAAAATAACTAGCTCTGTGGGTGGTATGCGTTTACCAATAGACTTTGCCGCTTTTGCGTGATCAACATCTGCAATAACCTTCATACCTTTTTTTGTGACAACGGCTTTAAGTCGATCAACGGTGTGAGCTACTTTAAATTTACTTTTTACAGTAATCACACCATCTACCGCAAAAAGCGGTGCTGAAAATAGGATGCAAAGGCTAAGTGCAAAAATCGATTTCATTATTCTTCCCGTGTTGAAGAAGTTTAAAAGAATTAAATAAACTCATTAACTGAGCGTAGCTCACTCAAATACTCACGTGTAAGCACTTTACTTTCTTCAACGGCTGGCTGGTCGAATGGATCAACGCCCATAAGTTCGGCGACTACAATTGTTTCCATTTCTAGTAAAATAATTAATTCACCTAAAGCGTAAGCATCTCTACCTAAAAGGGCGAAAGTACGGTTAGGTCTGCCACGACGACTTAACGTGGTGCGCGTGGCCTTTAGTTCTGATAAAAACAGTTCGCCAATAGTGTGGCCTGCCAGCGGCGTAATTGCTGGTATGTGTTTAAACCGCATCGGTACGCGCTTTCCCTGAAAGCGAAAGCCGGGATCAGTTATAAAGGTAACCAGTTTGTCGTCAGGGCCTTCAAGCAAAAGCTGTAATTGAGAATGCTGATCAGTTACGCCGTGTGCTTCGGTGGGGGTTAGTCCTTGATGATTGCCGTCTTTGTCAATCTTGCCTAAACTTTCTGCCCACAACTGGCGAAACCAGTTTACGACAAACCGTAAGTTGTCGGCGTAAGGCATGACCACGCTGATTGTTCGATTACGTTTTGCATGCAAATACTGTGCGGCACCATTATGAAATGCAGGATTTTCAAGCATGCCATGTTCGGCACAACGAGCGACCATGGATCTCGCGCCTTCCATGACACCTGCTATGTCTACACCGCCAACATAGGCTGGCAATAAACCGACAACGGACAGTACGCAAAATCGGCCACCAACCGGCGGGTGTTCGATAACCTCAATATTCAGTTCCTGGCTGAGCTTAAAGAGTGCGCCATCTTTGTTTTCGGTGATAATCAATGTGTGATCGGCGACTTTATCGAAACCGAGCTCATGTTCCATGACCGGTAATGTGGTGAGAAATTGACTCAGTGTTTCAGCTGTATTTCCTGACTTGGAAATAACTAGCAGTAATGTTTCTGACCATTTGACATTTTCTAGCTCAATCATGGTTGAGGGGTCAACGTTGTCATAAAATGAAACGGTGTTTTTTGGGGAGGCGGCACCTAGTGTGCGAACCAGCATTTCTCCACCCAGTGATGAGCCGCCAATACCAAATACGATTGTGCGATTAAAATCGCGTACAATTTGTTGGCCCCGGCGCTTTATCGATTGCACGTCACTACTAAGTGGTAGGTTTAAAAAGGTCGGGCTTGAAGATTCGGCCCATTCATTGATTCTTTTACGCAATGAATCCAGTTTTGGTGATAAAGCCTCAATATCTTTTTCACTAACGCCACCGTCCCCAATGGTGGTGTCAAACAGATTTTTATTGTCAATTGATAATCTCGATATATCGCTCACAAGCATTCTCCGGTAACAAGGCTGGTTAATTAATTTCAGGTTGGCGCCAGTGGTGTTTTTTTCACAACGGCTGGTACCGGTTAGTTTTTGTAATTCGGTTTCATAATCGTTTTCAGTACTAAACGTTAAACTAAATTATATAATCG
>JAOTSL010000228.1 GCA_029864945.1 Gammaproteobacteria bacterium | reverse complement strand
TATTTTCATTTTTCATAGTCCATCTCTAATTCGTGAATTTTAATTTTGGACTATTCATATATTATTATTTTGCAGCGTACGACAGTAAATTATTTAAATCCAAATAATTTTGATGCAATTGCCCTGTTGACTTTTCCCTTCCAATGCGATTTAGTAAACTGATAATACGAAATAAGATAATATTGTACATGGGGCTTTGTAGTTGCTCTTTTATAATAACACAGAAATAATAAGATTGAGAACATTTGTTCCCGCGACGAGATAATATTTAAATATCCAGAAATTTAGACTCCTCATCATCCATCTATCTTCCATGTTCTCGGAGTTAGGCTGCTGTCTAGAAGTCTAAATCAATTTCTTTCACGAAATAGTCGTAAAATTATACGGCTATTAGGCAGTCTGATATATGTTCGGTGAGACAATATGACAATCGGAGGGAATAGTGCCAGTTAACATTAAAGAGTTAGTAAAAAAAAAGACATCTCTTTCCTTTTTCATTTCACAAGACTGTCAAATCTTGAGAGCATAATTGAAAACGGGTAGTACCCGAAAGAAAGCTTTCATGAATTAGAACAACATGTTGTAGTAAATGATGAACTGAGGCTTGATTACCATCCAGAAGCTGTATCTTTGTCTATGAGTTTCCCCAATCATCGAATGTTTTACAAGTACAGACAAGAAGATCCAGATGAGAAATGGGTGGTGGTGGTAGTTAACAAAAAGGTTCTCTGGAAATACGAATGTGCATTTTGTAGACACAATGCGGCTGACGCCAGAATTTCTTGTATGTCACTTAATGACCTTAAGGGAAGGCAAGCTTTACAATCGATGTATGAAGATATTGAAGGAGTAGAAAACAGAGATGAACAAAGACTGAAATTATATGACCCAACAGACGCTCAAGCAGAAGTCTTAGCTTTTAACAAAATTCCAATACATTACATAAAAGGTGTGGTATTTGACAGTAAGACTGGTAAAGAAGAATTTATTGAAAATCACCCTGAAAAAAAAGCATATTATCATCACCAAAACAAAGGCGTGTTTGCTTCAAGATCATATGTAAGAAAATACGTTGATTAATAATTATGGCAATTAGACCTATATATATACCGTTATTATCTCCTCCATCTGGAGCTTTAGAGAAGAATATTGATTTTAAATGGTATCCGGGAATGGCTCTAGTACAAAAACAAAAAACAATTTCGGCTATGCACAGTGTTGCTAAAGAACAAGGAATTACCCCAATTCTTGAAATTTCCAGCAAATCTCCTGATGAGCTTGGAGTAAAATTAAGCGCATTTAATTTAATTATAACAACAAAAATTCAAAAAAATCATTTTCAGTGGAGACAGCTTTTCAAGGAAGCAAAGTTTTTAAAAAAGGAGGCCCATTTATTGAATTACTTGATGGTACCTTGCGTGCTGCAAAAAAAGATTCAAGGATTAGAACCTCAGGGAACCTCGCTAAATTTAACTTTTATGGTCAGGATTTCTCAAGTAAACCAAGAACTTTCTTTTATGACTGGCTATATATTAATGCACTTATGCAAAATGAAGAATTATCTACTAATCTACTAAGTTTTGATGGTTTTACTGATATTGAATTCAATCCTAAAAAATCAATTAACTGCCAAGCTTATTCAGCGGCTTTATACGTCTCACTTCGCAAAACCAACAAGTTAGAAAAGGCTTTACAGTCCCCGAATGCTTTTCTCGAAGTTCTTGCTAACTCGTACAAAATAAAATCAAACAGGACATTTGTTCAAACTAAAATAATTTAATTAAAAAACTACACCGAACAAGGCGCTTAACTTGACGCCGAGAACGGCTGCGGCGCTAATAGCGTCAAGGCATTTGGCGGCGTAAGTTAGCTTGGACGTTAGCTTTCAAGAAATTGAACAATCAGGAGCATCAAATGTTTAACATTGCCCATCTTTCGGATCTTCATTTTTCTGTCGGCGCCTACCAAGAATCAAGCCATAGTCACTCTATTTCACATCTAAAAGGAATAGAAGCTATCTTAGCTAATGAGAATATGGATAAAGTTATATTTTCAGGTGATATTTCTGATTGTGGAGATCCTGATAGTCTTCTAAGAGCTTGGCAATGGATTTTCGAGTCATTTCCAATTGGGAAAGGTGACAGAACTGGGTTGAATTTGAATGCTAATGATGTTGGTATTGTTCCTGGTAATCATGACGCATGGAATGCTTCACGACATGGTAAATTCATCGACAGAAGGCAAAGCTCACTTAAAAACTATAATTCTGTTTTTATTGATCATCAGATTAATGAGGAAGGATGTTATTACGATTGGATAGAAAAAGATGGAAAGGGTGTCTATATCGTTTATGCCGACTCCTCTTTGCTTGGTGACCATAGTGATACCACGAAGAAAGTACCAGGTTCTTCATGTTTTGAAGACATTGCAAAAGGTAAATTTTCAATAAATCAGTCAGAATGTCTTTTAGAGTGGCATGACCTTGGATTGTTAGGCAAATTGCCTCTTCCAAACAATGCAGAAACAGTCATAGATAAATCAATTTTTACAAATAGCATGAAAATTCTGGTGATGCATCATTATATCTTTGAACCTTTCAATGAAAACTCGGAATACCTTTTGCGATTGAAGGCACGTGACAAAGTCTTTAGGAATATTGCTTTATCCGATTTCGATTTATTATTGTGTGGACACAAACATTTTCTTTCTTTCAACAAGCATACTTATGGTCACCATTTTGACAAAAGAGCTACCAATAGATATGTCATGAACTGTTTTAGGAGAAATATTGGCATTCATTCCTTACCATTACAATATGCTGATGACTATGGATCCAAATTGACCAGAAATTTATCTAAAGCGATTAACATATTAATTAAAGGACTAAAAAAAGAAGCGACCAATCACTCTGACGAATACATTGATGAATTGTTAAGTATTTTACACACAGGATCAGATAATCCAAGGGAATTTAGAAAAAAAATAGAAGAATATGCTAGAAAATATGCGACTTCAGGTGGAGAAGAAATCACAAAAGAAGAAATAAGGGAAATTCAAAAGAGAATCACTATTGGTTTAGATGCTGTGGACAGAAAGAAGCTTAGCCTGCAAGCAAATAAAATAATGGCTTCAGCAAAAAAGCTAAAAAATAGGACATTTCTACAAAGTATGTCAGGTTCTTCTGCTAAGTCATCAACGTCTAATGCTGATAGAACAATTTGCTTTTATGCATTAACTCCCCAAAAGGAAGGGTGGTGTCTGGATAACCGCACTTACTATTGGGATTGGTCAAAAAATTGTTTTCAAGACACTCCATCAGAAGCCAAAGAAATTTTTTATAAAAATCCAACACGACAAAATGATGCTATAAGCTAACAAAAGCATGCACCAGATGGCGAGAAATGCACGGCGGCGCTCTGGCGCGGCAAGCTCATTAGCGCCACTGGTGATGCATGACGTTATAAGCTCTAAGGGATAATTGAATGATAATAAAAGGTGCACTTACCAACTGGCGTTTTGTCGGTTGCTTGCTATTAATTGTATTTTTTGCGCTCATGGTGGTGCCAAGTCATAGCGGATCTGGCAAAGGAGAAATTGATATCTCAACTACTTTTCTTTTCGTTTTTACATTATTAATTACACTTTGGTTCTTTGTACTATGTGTACATGGATTAATTTTCTCATCAGTAAAGGTAGCAAAAAATGCCATTTCAGGAATTTCATCAAAACGGCAACTGAAAAAGAAGATGCTAGAAGTTCTTAATGATGGAGTCATAACCGGAGAAGAAGAAAGACAACTTACACAATTAGTAGAAAATCTAGGCATTGATGAAAATTATTACTGGGAGGTCCGTAAACAGTTTTTAGATAAAGAAATATTTCCTATAATATCTCGAATCAGGGAAACTCGCCGATACAGCCCGGAAGATGAAAAAGAGTTACTTAGCCTAAAGAAAGCTCACCGGGTTAATGCCCTATTTGAAGATGAGCTCTTTGCAAGGTATAGGCTACTCTGGGAAATAGAGAACACAGGCTCATTTGAATTGAAACCTATTGCTACCGACCTTCGCCTGAAGAAGAACGAAGAATGTTACTTTGCAGCTTGCGCTACTTGGAAACAGGAAAAGCGAGTAAAAGAGCATAGGGGCTATATAGGCGGGTCGATAGGTATTCGGGTCGCAAAAGGCATCACTCTACGTGTAGGGAGAGCCGTTCCAGTATATGATGAGTACGATGATATAGCTTCCATATCAGACGGAACACTATATGTAACAAACAAAAAGATTGTATTCCTAGGTCATAAAAAATCTACTAACATTACCTTTACTCGTCTTGCAAACTATCAGCTATATCGTGACACAATAAAAGTTATAAAGACAAGTGGAAAACCAGATATTTTTTCACTTGATGAAGATGATATATTGTATCTTGATGCACTTCTTCAATCAATATGAATGAGCTTATAACCCTAGGTTTAAAAGGGACTGGCAGGCACGTGCGACGTTTCGGATTAGATAAAATTTCAAACAACTGGTGTTTTTGCATGTAGTTCCTTGGCCAGCCCCTTAACCTAACGTTGTGTGTGAACATCATTCATTCAATCTTTATTTCGTGACATATTAAAAATGGAAATAATTTCGATAAAAAAAGAAGATATGAGTGAGTATGGAAAAAGCACGACTGTCTCAGTCTACAGCGCTCATGTCAAGATTAAAGACATTGAACGCCGTGCTTCTGAAATGATCGAGATAATCTCAAATACTTGTTGGATTGATGAGTTAAACGCAGTAGCAAAAGCCACATTTAAAGCTCGGGCACAAAGAACTATTATAAAACTAGTCGAACAAATTGCATCTCGTGTCGAGAATGAAATAACAGCTGAATTTGGTGAATTTATGATTTCAGAGTCTGCACAAAGCACTTTGGATACACAATTTGCCCATACAAAGATACCTTTAGCAGAGTTATTAAAAGAAAAAATAACTGGTAATCCTGGTTTTGATTTTCACACAGAAAGTAAAACCAAAATTATTTGCTTTGGCGAGGCCAAGTTCAGTGGTTCAATTAACCCACACCCTAGTGCGTTGAATCAAATAGTTGAATTTATTGAACTGGAGAAAGATACTGCTG
>JAOTSL010000227.1 GCA_029864945.1 Gammaproteobacteria bacterium | reverse complement strand
GGTGAGGCTGTTTATGGTCTGCCTGAGATGAACAGGCAGCAGATAAAAGCGGCTAGATTGGTAGCTAACCCAGGTTGTTATCCCACTTCTGTTCAATTGGCATACGCTCCTCTGTTAAAGCATGGGTTGATAGATGCCACAGATTTGATCGCTGATTGTAAATCGGGTGTTAGTGGTGCCGGCCGAAACGCCAGTGTGGCGAATTTGCAGGCAGAAAGTAGTGAAAGTGTGAAGGCCTACGCAGTTTCTGGTCATCGTCATACACCCGAAATTGTTCAGGGATTAAAATCGTTTAGTAATGATGTGAAGTTAACGTTTGTGCCACATTTAATGCCCATGATTCGCGGGATTCATTCAACATTGTATGCGACTTTGTGTGAGACCGGCACAGACCTGCAGGCGTTGTTTGAAAATCACTATAAAGATGAACCGTTTGTGGATGTAATGCCAGCAGGGGCAACGCCTGAAACACGTAGTGTAAAGGGGTCGAATATGTGTCGTTTAGCCATATATCGACCTGAAAATGGCAATAGAGTGATAGTTCTCTCTGTTATTGATAATTTACTAAAGGGTGCGGCTGGGCAGGCGATACAAAACATGAACATAATGTTTAATTTAGACGAGACTAAGGGACTAGAAAGTATTGCAATTTTACCGTGATGTTAGTATCGAATGTATTGAAAGTGGAGCTTTATGAAAACTGGGCGAATTAGGGTTCGGCATCATTCACCAATACATCACTACGCTATTCGTATTATTGGTGTTGTAGCGGTGATTGGGGCTGGATTCGGGCTTTATTATTTTGGTCAGCAAAGTGCTGGATTTAATTCGATTGAGGCTGATGATGCCAGAAAGGCGCTGCTAACCAGTATTTCACAGCTTGAAGAAGATAAAGTTTTGCTGCGCGACCAGGTTGCGTTAGTGAAACGTTCGACCCAGGTTGATAGCGAGGCCTATTTGCAGGTGAAAGAAAACCTGAAGGCGTTGCAGCAAGAAATACTGGAGCTTCGTGAAGAAGTTGGTTTTTATCGGGGTATTGTCGCACCGGGTGAGAGCTCATCAGGATTAAGAATTGATCGGCTGGAAATTACGGAAGCCTCCAGTGAGCGTTTGTTTCATTACAACCTGGTTTTGACCCAGGTTTTGAAGAACCACAGAAATGTGAGCGGAACGGTCAAGTTAATCGTTGAGGGTGTTCAGAATGGCAGACCTAAAAAGCTAAAGATGCGTGAAATTAGTGCAACTAAAGATAAGTATCTTGGGTTTAAGTTTAAGTATTTTCAAAAATTTGAGGGTGATCTGTTGCTGCCCAAAGGTTTTTTACCGAGGCAAGTTTGGGTGCAGGTAAGCCCTCGTAAGCGCAAAATGGTGCAAGGCTCATTTGATTGGCCTTTCCAAGAGTCAAAAGACGTAAATAAACAACCTGAATAGGATACAAGTTGCCTTTTCAGGTTTTAAAGTCAAAACGGAGAATATGTTTTGAATATTTTTAGTATCAAACACTATTTTACACGTAATCGAATTGCAGCTTCTGTTGCGGTCATTATGTATTCTCCCGTTTTTGTTTTTGCGTCGGATTTACAATTGGCTTTTTATGGGCCTGAAATGAAACAGTCTTCTTTTGTTGGTGCGCCCGAAGTGTTGGTGCAGTCAAAATATACGATAGACAGCACCTGCGCCAAAATCGCCAATAAACTGGGAAGTGTGCGATTAAGTGACTGCCAGGGAAAAGGCCTAGACTACGCTGGCGGTAACTCGGTTAATGGTTTGCCAATTATGGTAAAAGAGTTTCCACCGGTAGAGGGGAGGAAGCCGCTTTCAAAGGTTTTGGTTATTGGCGGTATTCATGGGGATGAATATTCATCGGTAAGTCTTGTCTTTAAATGGATGAAGATCCTCAGTAAGCATCACTCAGGCATGTTTCATTGGAAAGTGGTTCCGGTAATGAACCCTGATGGTCTATTGCGTAAAAAATCGCAACGCATGAATGACCGCGGTGTTGACTTGAATAGAAACTTCCCTACGCCAGATTGGCATACTGAAAGTCATAAATACTGGGTTCAAAAAACAAAGCGAAATCCACGGCGCTATCCTGGTCCTGCTCCACTTAGTGAGCCAGAATCGCAATGGCTTGCTGAGTATATCGCAGACTTTAAGCCCGACGTCATTGTATCAATACATGCCCCGTTTGGTATTCTTGATTTTGATGGCCCGCATTCCGCGCCAAATAAATTTGGTACATTGCATTTAAGTTTGTTAGGGACGTACCCCGGATCACTAGGTAACTATGCGGGTAAGCATCAGGAGATTCCTGTTGTAACAGTGGAGTTACCTTATGCTGGAATAATGCCTTCCCGTTCTGAGATATCAAGTATTTGGTCTGATCTTGTTCGTTGGTTACGTAAAAATGCAAGCGAGTCACTTCAGCAGGCCTCTCAAAAACAACAATTGGATGATCGGCAAGCTCAGGTGTCAAATTTTTCGGATCCTTCCTGAATTTTTCTTAAATCCCCTTGAATGTTGGGACTCATATAATTAGCTCCGTATTGAGCTAGCGGTAATTTTGCTGTACTTAGTTTTAACCTAGAATCCGCAGTTAGATTCGACTTTATAGTGCATCAAGAGCTTGTGCTAGAAATCGCGATCCAACTGCGGAATCTAGGTTTAAGGCCAGCAGTTACTGCCCACTTTCTTCCTACGATGTTTTCCTGTATTTAAATTCGTCACGTGACAAGTAACAATGTAAGGCGATACGTTGAAGGTATGTAGGATTGTGCCGTTATTGCGACATAGGTGGGTATTACTCGTAATTGACAGAAGGCAAGTTACCGCGAAAGGCTTGGGTCGTTAAGTTGAAATGCCGAGTGAAAAGCCTGTGACTAAATAATCATGCCACCGAGTCGCTTAGCTACCTGGCTCTTGTGCCATTTAACGCCGAATAGAAATCCGAGGCTGAATAAAACAATAAGAGTACCCAGTGCTATGTAGAGTGTATTTTCATCGAAGTTTTTGAAGGGTAGTCTATTGTTAATGTCCATCCCTGGTTTGGTTTTTAATGCGTGTATTTCACTTTTTAATATTTGATTGTTTTTTTCTAAGGCTGTCATTTTGTTCGTGAGGCTGGGGTCGGTTGTAATCGTGGCTTGTTTGGCCTGCTCTTTGTTTAGTGAATTAATTTCTTTTTCAAGTGTGGAGATTTTTGTCATTGCGTCATTAAGCAATTTAGCTGAAGGTGCTTTGCGTGAAAAATATGCACTTTTCACCCATCCTTCCACGCCACTCTTTGTTCGAACTTGAATGTAGCTTCCTTTTCTATCTAAAACTTCAACGGCAGCACCTGATTTAACGACAGCAATAGACGGCACATTGTTTCCAGGTTCTGTTCGAATTCCAACGCGCAGGGTATCGCTAACATATAATGTTTCGGCAATAGCTGTTAGCGGAGTTAAAACTAATAGTAATGTGAGTATTTTTTTAGTCATTGATATTAAAGGGGATCCATTTGAGTACAAAACGTATTCATCCTTGCTTGGTATTATTAAGTCACAAACTGTGCCGTTATCTATGTCGCTGTTGAGTTTCTCTTTCTACTATAACGACATCCCTCTAAAAGAGTTTAGTAATTAAATGTAAATGAGATGGCATTGGACTTATAACTATTATTTAACCAAGTGTCGTTATTTTGCGAAAAGTGGAGCTTGTTATTTGCTTGTTTTTTTTCACTCGTTTAAGTGAAGTAAAGTTGCTACCGTTTAGTTTGTTAAGCTGCAAGTTAAAAAAGTGCGTGGAGAGAATATTGCTTGTTTTGTAAAAAACAGAGTTTAGAATAGGCGCCAGTGATAGATGTTGTTACTGGTTATTTTAAATGATTTTAAAAATTACAGTCACTTCCCTTCAGTATCGTTTCAGTCGTGACGATAATTGAATAATAGCTAATTTATTTGGCTTCGATGTGTAAATATCATCAAGATAGATCAGTATACGATAATTAAATATTTCACCCGTTGTGAATAGCGTAATTATGAATGACTCGCAAAGGGATAAAGGAGTAGAGCATATATGTTGGGCAAAAGAAAAAGAACCGCCAGAATTGACTCGTTAATTGGTCAGAACACTGAAATCCATGGTGATATTGTGTTTACAGGTGGTTTGCACGTGGACGGGAAAGTCATCGGTAATGTTGAGGCGGTTGATCCTGGTTCATTACTGACAATAAGTGATCAAGGGACAATTGAAGGTGAAGTTAAGATACCTAACATTATTCTAAATGGGCAGGTAATAGGTGATGTCCATGCTTCTGAGCGTGTAGAGCTTGCCGCCCAGGCGCGAGTTAATGGCAATGTGTTTTACAACCTAATTGAAATGGCCATTGGTGCGGAAGTTAATGGTAAGCTGGTGCACAGGTCAGGAACCGAGAAGCCAAAACTCGAACATATGCCTGAAAAAGGTAAAGAAAGCGGCCAATCTGCGCTGGGAAATGAAAAATCTTGACTGGGCTTGTCGGGAATAGGATAATCGCAGGAATACTAGTAAGCCGAGGTGTACCATGAGCGAAGCAGAAAAAGAATTTGATTTTGAAAATCCATTAGACTTTTCTGAGGCTGCGGCTTCGAAAGTGAAGGCGTTAATTGAAGAAGAGGGTAATGATAACCTGATGTTGCGAGTGTTCGTAACAGGCGGTGGCTGTTCCGGCTTTCAATACGGCTTTACATTTGATGAAACCGTTGGTGAAGGCGATACTGAAGTTACCAAAAATGGCGTTAAACTACTGATTGACCCAATGAGTTTCCAATATCTCTCTGGCGCCGAAATTGACTATACAGAAGGCCTTGAAGGTGCGCAGTTCGTTATTCGCAACCCTAATGCCAGCACCACATGCGGTTGTGGTTCGTCATTCTCTGTATAAGCATCTAATACCCCATAAGCAGTGGTTTGATCTAAGCTGTTGAATAAAAAAAGGAGGGCTTCCCCTCCTTTTTTTATTGGTTTTTTTATCAGCTGTCGTATGTGTTGTGTTTTAAATGTTATATTTATCGCAATTACTCGGCAGAATTCATCTTTCTGCCCCGGTTTTTCAATAAAATCGCATTATTTTTGTGCGAAATCAGTTGCATATGTTTATATGTTCTTTCTTTGT
>JAOTSL010000226.1 GCA_029864945.1 Gammaproteobacteria bacterium | reverse complement strand
CCTTTAAAGGTACTACTTTGGTAGTACCTTTTTTTTTATCTCGAGCTTATACCGATAACACAACAAAATAAGGGTAAGATTAAACTCAATCTAAAAAGCCTCTACTAAGACTAGAGATTAATGCAGCAAAGAGTGCGTCAAAAACACTACCGTCACACCAGTAATAATCAACACAATTTGTTTAATGCTTTCACTAACCGCAGTTTGCTTATGCAAGCCGGGGATTAAGTCTGCAACAGCAACATATATAAAGCTCGAAGCAGCAATAGCCAGCACATAAGGCAAATAACTTTCAGCAGAACTTAAGCTGTAATACGCCAACAATGCACCCAACACCGTCGTCAGGCTGCTCAGCACATTAAATAAAAGCGCCTTCGAGCGGCTAAAGCCACTTTGCAACAAAATCGCAAAATCACCCACTTCCTGTGGAATTTCATGCGCGGCAACAGCCATTGCAGTCACGATACCTAAGTGAATGTCAGTTAAAAATGCAGCGGCAATTAATACACCGTCTACGAAATTATGTACAGCATCACCGACGAGCACCAGGGTGCCGGCAGATTTATGGCTATGGTCTTGCCCATGATTGTGGTCATGATGCTGGTGATCATCAGAGCCATGTACTTCGCATTCTAAATGATGACAATGACGCCAGATGACCAACTTTTCCAAAATAAAAAAAGTAAGTATTCCAATTAATACAGTAAAAGTTACATCGTGCGCATCGGTAACATAAGGAGACTCGAGCGCATGGGGTAACAGCCCGAGAAAAGCAGCACCTAGCAACGCACCTATGGCAAAGCTGACCATGTGAGGCAATAGCCGCGTTCGTCCGGCTTGAGGTATTAATAAAAATACTGAGGCAGCAAGTACACTCAATATTCCACCGAACAAACTAAAGGCGATAATCCAGGTTAAAAGTGTCATAAGCCTTTATTCTTTCTATTTATTTTAAAAAACGTGCAGCATAATACGATATTCGATTTATTTGTCCAGCCAAATCAGCGTTGCCATCCGGCCACAAACATTATCGCGTCGATAGGAATAGAAAGTAGACTCATCACTGAAGGTGCAATAATCTCCACCATATATTGATGCCACACCACAACTTTTCAATCTCAATTTGGCCAGCTCATAAATATTCGCCAACCACTTATTTTCTGTACATTGCCTAAACGACTGCAATGCATCTAGATCAAAGTCGATAAATAAGTCCCTTACTTCAGGACCGACTTCAAATGCTTTAGGGCCAATTGCAGGACCGAGCCAGGCGACAATATCCCCACCATTTAGAGTAAATTGTTGCACTGTTTCTTCAATAATGCCGTTTAACAGCCCTCGCCAACCGGCGTGAATAGCGGCTACCTGCCGGCCTTCCCTATCACACAATAAAATCGGTAAACAATCAGCTGTCATTACCGCGCATACCTCACCCGCTTTATGACTAAAGCTAGCATCAGCATCAACCAAGTCACCAGCACCACCAATACCCGCTTCAACAATTCTAATGCTATGAGTCTGATTCAACCAAAAAGGCTCAGATGGCAACTCATATTTTTCACGCAGCAACGCTCTATTTTTTAATACATCAGCCTTGTCATCATTAACATGCGAAGCCAGATTATTTGAGCCAAAAGCGCCCCGACTTACCCCACCTGAACGAGTGGTCGAAAATGCTTTCACATGCGAAGGCACCTGCCAATCAGGTAGAATAATTGGGGAAGAATTACCGGCTTTCATACTCTTTTAGATCATCTTCAAGCAAATTGATTAAGTTTTTCATATCGTCCGGCAATTCAGCTTCCCACTCCATATATTCGTTGGTTTCGGGATGAACAAATCCCAGTAACTTTGCATGCAAAGCCTGACGCCTAAAAGCCCGAAGCCCATCGAGAAACACATCTGACGAATGACGCGGTATTCGTAAGCGCCCGCCGTATACGGCGTCACCAATAATAGGGTATTTAATATGCGCCATGTGGACACGAATCTGATGAGTTCGCCCAGTTTCCAGCTTCACATTTAGCAAGGTGTGTGAACGGTATCGCTTGCCGATTCGATAGTGTGTAATGGCCTCTTTTGCAGTTTGGCTGTGCTGCAACACCGCCATCTTTGTACGCTGTGTTTTATGGCGGCCAATCGGCGCATCCACTTTTCCGCCGCCAGTCATAACACCCATGACAACCGCCTGATATTCACGAGTAAACTCTCTTGCCTGTAACAATTGAGTTAAGGAATTGTGTGCAGACAATGTTTTCGCAACAACCAATATTCCTGAAGTGTCTTTATCTATTCGATGAATAACACCGGCCCGTGGAATATTAGCCAGCTCCGCCGCATGATTCACCAAAGCATTAACCATAGTGCCATCAAAATTGCCCGCGCCGGGATGAACAACCAGCCCAACCGGCTTATTGACGATTAGTAGTGAGTCATCTTCGTATATAATATCCAGATCAATTGGCTGGGCTTTCCAGTTTTCCTTCGGCTTTGTATCATCCAGCGCTTGTGCCAGTCGAACTTCAATTGTCTCCCCACCTTTTACTTTCTCTTTCATTTTAGGAACGACCCCGTCCACCAGCATATAGCCAGCTTTCAACCATTGCTGCAAACGGCTACGGGAGTAGTCTGACATATAGTGGGCCAATACCTGATCTATGCGCTTTCCCGTCATATCGTCAGATATAATAAATGTTACCAATTCGTCTTGATTAGTTGTCATAAGGTGGAAATTATCTCATTTACGTGATTTTTTTGAGTGATACACCCCTAACACAGATAATTCATGAAACATCTGAGTCAAAAGGTTTATAATACACGGCTTATACCATTTTGAGCTTATTTTAACCACATGTATAAATTGAAATCACTCTTTATAGTGGCTATTGCGCTACTTTTGACCCTACAACTTGTTGCGTGCGCTACAACAGGTGAAGAATCTTTTGAAGATACCGACAAAACAGCTGCCGCGCTGTATGAAGAAGCAAAATCGGCACTCGCTCAGGAAGATTACGAAACAACCATTCAAAAACTAGAGTCACTAGAAGCTCGCTTTCCTTTTGGGAAGTTTGCTCAACAGGCTCAATTGGATATGGCGTTTGCCTATTACAAATTTGAAGAACCTGAATCAGCCATTGCATCAGCCAACCGGTTTATAAAACTATACCCACGCCATCCTCACGCAGATTATGCGTATTACCTGAAAGGTTTAGTGAAATTCAGCCAAGGCCAAAGTATGTTCGACGGCCTTGCATCACAAGACCCCGCACAACGCGACCCAGAAGCCGCAAGTCGTTCATTTCAGTATTTCAGTGAACTTGTAAAACGATTCCCTAAAAGCAAATATGCGAAAGATGCAACCGAGCGCATGACCTACCTGCGTAACAATCTTGCAAGACACGAACTATACGCAGCACAGCATTACATAAAACGAGAGGCATATCTCGCCGCTGCCAATCGTGCAAAATTCATTATTGAAAACTTTCAAATGACACCATCTACGCCAGATGCACTTCTAGTAATGATTGAGGCGTATAAAGGATTACGCTTAGTTGACCTTGCCGCAGATACCCAGCGTGTCTACGACCTCAATTTTTCGAAGAATAAAAAAAGCCCCGGCTAACACCGAGGCTTTAAAATATTAACTCTACCGCGCATTTAGATTTTGTTTCAGGTCAGTTTTATTTTTGCTCTCAGAGCAAAGGAACATATATTAATATGTGACTGCTCTGAGAGCAGAAATAAAGCTGAGCTGGGACAAGAGATGAGTGCGCTAGATAGCGTCTTGATCGAGTTCTCCGGTCCTAATCCTGACCACCTTCTCAACACTCGTCACAAATATCTTTCCATCACCAATTTTGCCAGTATGTGCCGCTGCCACAATTGCTTCAACACAACCGTTAACGCGCCCCTCATCAATGACAACTTCAATTTTTATTTTAGGCAAAAAATCAACCACATATTCCGCACCACGATACAATTCGGTATGACCTTTTTGTCGGCCAAAGCCACGAACTTCCGTCGCGGTCATGCCCGTAATACCAATTTCTGATAACGCTTCACGCACATCATCGAGTTTAAATGGCTTAATTATCGCTTCGACTTTTTTCATGTAGTATTCCTGCCTTTTCCCAAATTTCAAACGAAATCAATGAACCGCACTTTATCACAGATGCCCGCGTTCTCACAGCTTGCCCATAAAGTCACTATTTAGCCTACTTATGCCTTATTAATTTTATCAACAAAACCAGAAGTTATCGGGTACCGGCGATCGCGCCCAAACGCTTTTGGCGTAATTCTGACGCCCGGCGGCGACTGCCTTCGCTTATATTCATTAATATCCACCATTCTCGCTACTTTAGCGACAACATCGGCGTCATGTCCACGTGCAATAATTTTATCTATCGACATTTCTTTTTCAACGTAATCATCAAGTATCGCATCCAGCTCATCATAGTCCGGCAAACTATCCTGGTCGGTCTGATCATCACGTAATTCTGCCGATGGCGGCCGCTCAATAATTCTTAGCGGGATAACTTCCTGGTCTCTATTACAGTAGCGGGATATTTCAAACACCAAGGTCTTGGGTACGTCCTTTAACACATCGTAACCACCAGCCATATCACCGTACAAAGTAGAATACCCGACGGCCATTTCACTTTTGTTGCCCGTCGTCAGCACCATCTTTCCTTTTTTATTGGAAATGGCCATCAGTACTACACCACGTATCCGCGCCTGAAGGTTCTCTTCAGTTGCATCAACTTCTGTGCCGGCAAATTCATCGGACAACATGGATAACAACGTTTCAAATGCAGGCTCAATCTCGATTGAGCGGTAGTCTACACTCAGGTTTTCGGCCAATAACTCGGCATCCTGCAAACTCATATCAGAGGTATAGCGGGTGGGTAGCATAATCGCTTCCACATTTTCTGCACCAAGCGCCTCAACGGCCACAACTAACGTCAAAGCAGAATCAATTCCACCTGACAAGCCAAGCACTACACCGCTAAATCCATTTTTAGTCACATAATCCCGAACACCAAGCACCAGCGTATCAAACACGGCTTGATTAGTTGAAGGATGGGGATGTACTTTTATCACCTCGGGGGTGACTGACTTTATATCAAACGAAACGTTTGTTTGTTGCTCGACAAATGCAGTTAAACG
>JAOTSL010000225.1 GCA_029864945.1 Gammaproteobacteria bacterium | reverse complement strand
AAGTTTGCCTGATGTTATTGTGCTTGAGCCAAAAGTATTTGGTGATCAACGCGGATTCTTCCAGGAAACATTTCATGCGCAACGTTATCGTGACGTTGGTCTACCCGATACTTTTGTGCAGGATAATCATTCTCGCTCAAGCCGGGGTGTTTTGCGCGGTTTACATTACCAGTTGGTTCAGCCTCAGGGTAAATTGGTGAGCGTGGTGCGTGGTGAGGTGCTGGACATTGCGTTAGATATTCGTAAAAGCTCCCCTACCTTTGGTCAATGGTGTGCGGTAACATTGAATGATACCAATCATCGGCAAATGTATGTGCCGCCGGGCTTTGCTCATGGCTTTTGTGTGATCTCTAAAGAAGTTGATTTTGTTTACAAGTGTACTGACTATTATCACCCTCAATCAGAAAGAGGTGTGTTATGGAATGACCCAGCGTTAAATATTGATTGGTCCATTCCATTGGATGAAATTATGTTGTCAGAGAAAGATAAAATTCAACCACCGCTAGCTGAAATTGCTGAGGAAGATTTGCCCGCATGAAAAAAATATTGATTTTAGGTGCAGGTGGTCAGCTGGGTAAAGAGCTGCATGAGCTGGCTAAGCTGACGACTGAAATAGACGTTGTCGCTTATGATCGTCAGGCATTGGATATTACCGATGTAGATGCTGTTTTTCGCGTGGTTAAAAGTGAAAATCCGGATTGTGTTATAAATGCTGCAGCTTACACGGCAGTTGATAAAGCCGAGTCAGATTCTGAAAACGCATTTTTGATAAATGAAACAGGCGCCAGAAATGTTGCGGAAGCTTGTCAGGCTGAGTCTGTTCGATTAATACATGTATCAACCGATTATGTATTTAATGGCCAAAAAGATTCGCCTTACAATGAGAAAGACGTGGTTGATCCACAAAATGTATACGGGCTGAGTAAATACAAAGGTGAGCAGGCAATACGAGAGGTAATGCCAAACCATATTATTTTACGCGTGAGTTGGGTATTTGGTTTGTACGGAAATAATTTTGTAAAATCCATTATACGATTAGCCCGAGAACGTACTGAACTGAGTATTGTGGCGGACCAGTTGGGTTGTCCAACGTCTACTGTGAATATAGCGAGTGTTATATTGCAGATTGTGCCTCAAATTTGTGACGAGTCATTTAAGGTGAAAAAATTCGGCACCTATCATTATTGTGATATGCCAGAAACAACCTGGTTTGGCTTTGCGTCTGCAATTGTTGAGGCGGTCAGAGCTGTTGAGGCCAGAGCAGCCGAGGCCGGAGCAGTCGAGACGGGAAAAATAGAAGTCTCACAACCCATATCGGTAAAGCAAATCATCCCCATCATGACGCGTGAATATCCCACGCCAGCAAAAAGACCTGAAAATAGTCGAATGGATACCGCGCTTATAGAAAAAGTATTTGGTATAAAGCGGGCCCAATGGCGGCCGGCTCTCGATAAATTAATTCAGCAAATTGTGAATAATCAACTTTAAAAAATCGTTAGGAAATAATTTAAAAATGACTTACCAACCCCGTAATGTTTTGGTAACCGGTGGTGCCGGTTTTATTGGTTGTAATTTTGTACGTTACTTATTGGCAACAGATAAACAGGTTAAGATTGTTAATCTGGATAATCTCAGTTATGCGGGTAATACTGAAAACCTGAATGACTTGCCATCACCAGAGCGACACACATTTATAAAAGGTGATATTTGCGATCGTCCGTTAATTGATAAATTACTCAGTCAATATGAAATAGATACGGTGATTCATTTCGCGGCAGAAAGCCATGTTGATCGCTCCATTACCGGTCCGGCGGCATTTGTTGAATCAAATATTGTAGGTACATTTATATTACTTGATGCAGCCAGAACATATTGGCTGGATGAAAAAAAATGGGATAAAACACAATGCCGATTTCATCATATTTCCACCGATGAAGTTTATGGTACTTTAAGTAAAGAAGATCCTCCGTTTACTGAAGAAACTACTTATGCACCGAACTCGCCTTATTCAGCATCAAAGGCGGGGTCTGATCACATGGTTCGCGCCTATTTTCATACCTATGGCCTGCCGGTGACAACAACAAATTGTTCGAATAATTACGGCGCGTATCAGCACGGTGAGAAATTTATTCCGACGGTTATTCGATCTTGTTTAGAAAATAAATCAATTCCGATTTATGGTGATGGAACCAATATTAGAGACTGGTTGTTTGTGAATGATCATTGTACGGCGATTGATCGGGTTGTGCGTGCAGGGCGGTTAGGCGAAACTTATAATATTGGTGGTGATAACGAATGGTCAAACAATGCAATAGCAAAATCCATTTGCGAAATACTTGATAAAAAATTACCCGCTGAAAATGCGAAACCCTATGCAGAGTTGATGACATTTGTTACCGACAGAAAAGGTCACGACTGGCGTTATGCCATTGACGGCAGCAAAATTACCAATGAATTGGGTTGGCAGCCAGCCGTGCAGTTTGAAGAAGGTATAGAAAAAACGATTGATTGGTATTTGGCGAATCGATCTTGTCTTTGATGGACCATCTGCTGTTAAATTAGACGAGGAAGTTAGAAGTAACTCCCTCGTTATGACTAAATATACCGCAATAAAATTATTGCTTTAGCTTAATGCCTCGCTGAATCTCTGGATGAAAATAAGGTAGCGCCCAGGCAAACATTGCTATCAGTACGTCGGTAATATCTGCACTCGTATTTTGTAATGTTTGTTGCTGCCACTCCAGTGAAAAGGCAATTACCCCAACCACGAACAAACCGATAACTCCATTCCTCTTAACCATTACTTGTTTGATAGATAAGGTAAAAAAACTGAGGGCGAGAAAAATCCAGGCTATGTTTAATATTTCTGTCACGCGGTTTATTCTTTTTTCATCACTATCAATGGAAGCCAATTGAATTCATCTGCCAGGATTTGTACGGGGTGGTTTAACTCATTAATCAGGTAGGCGAGGAATAGCGCGTACATAACGAGCTTTGTTCTAAGCTCTATCGATTTGGCCTGTGTGCTAAAGTACAGGGCGATACCTGCAATTAACCCCCAAAAGAACTCCGGTGTGAGTTGAGTGTCAGCGACAGGTAATTTCATATAAATAATAACACCAGCAAAAGTGCCAAATACATATAAGCTTGTGGCTTTATTGATGAGGATAAATTCAGTGATAAGAAACAGGGCAAATATTTCAAACGCAAAAGCAATGATTTTGAATGAGTCCCACTGAGAGCTGACAAGAAGCGTACTCATAAAGTGACTGTAGTCTTGTGAAATTATTTCATAGCTTAACGCTGGCGCTAATGGGCTGATTTCAGACAATGCCCATAGCGCTATAGTAACCAGCCCTAATTCAGTATATCGGCCGTGTAAAAACCATTTGTAGCGCATGTTGCGTAAATGCTTTCCTAGAGTTGAATGTTTTTTTGTTAAATGGTGAAGCAAAGCGCCGGTAAATGCGCCGGATGTGTTCATTATCAGATCAATAAAAGAGTGGGCTCGTGATGGAATGAAAAGCTGCAGCATTTCCATTGCCAGGCCAAAACCGGCTGCAATACTGGCGCTGACAATTAAAAGAAGGTGGTAATTAACTCGATCACGTAACTGGATTGAAACCAAAATGCCTAGCGGCACGTAAATAAGATAGTTGATAATGAAATCGCTACGGGGTACGTATCGAGTTGCATTTTCAAACGAGTTTAACCAGTTGTCATGTGTTGGCCACTGCCAGCTTGTGAATGGATAAATACTGCCAACGAAAAGTAGCAGCACATAGGTGGCGGTGATTAAGGGGATAAGGTAATGTTTTCTGGTTGGCATTAATTTGTTTGTCTTATTGTTATATTTGTTCGTTAGAATAATAACCAGTTGCCAGAATCGTTTTTAGTGTAATTTATTAAGAGATTACCTTGAATATCTGATAAGTTAAACTTATTCAGAAAGAAATACTTAGAAAATGAGAAGGTGGAGAATAGATTTGATTGTTTTTTCATCTCTTGTTCGAATTGTAGGCATTGTGAGGGGTGTGTTGTGGATTATTCGGTGTTTTATGTGAGCGTCTACTGATATGGGCAATGAAACCTGAAATTAATTTAATTGACTCAGGCTTTTTTGATTGATATATCTTTACATCGTGCGTCACATAATTAAAATAACGTGCTTCAAGATTTTTCTAATAGCAAGCTTGCCGATCAGCTTGCTTGACTAATAAAGAGACGGTAAGGGATTTTTAAAGATGATAAAAACATTAAAAGCAGTATCTGTATTGTTAGCTTTATTTTGTGTAGCAGGGGGGGCGTTTGCGGGAGGAGATGCAAAACTTGGTGCGGGTAAATCAGAACTATGTCAAGGTTGTCACGGCGTTGATGGTATGTCGGTTAACCCTGAGTGCCCTAACCTAGCTGGTCAGAAGCCTGGTTATATCTTTAAGCAGGTTAAAGACTTTCAGCATGGTAAGCGTAATAACGACACTATGTCTGCAATGGCAGGTTTGGCAGGTAGTGATCAGGATCTGAAAGATATTTCAGCTTACTACGCTAGTCAGAAAACAATGCAAGGCAGCCGTTATATGATGGGTGCACCAACGGATAAAAAGAAAATTAAAGCAGGCAAAAAGATTTACTTGAACGGTGATCCACGTACTGGTTTATATGGTTGTGTTAACTGCCATGGTAAAAATGGTAAAGGTAAATCTGAAACCAACCAGATATTTCCTGTTATCGGCGGTCAGACCAAAGATTATTTGGTTAAGCAGTTAAAGGATTTCCGTAAAGCTGATCGTACCAATGATCCAGCAAATATGATGATGGATATTGCGAAAAAATTGACTGATGAGCAAATTGATCAGTTAGGTGAATACTTAGGTAGCCGCGAATAATATCTAAATGAAAGCAATAAAAAACGGGCTTCGGCCCGTTTTTTATTGCTTGAAGGTTTTTGATGAAAAGTTAACGTTTAAATGCAATGAGATGATGCAGGTCTAATTTGACGCCGATTTCCTCGCCAACATAATGGTCGTGGTGGCTGGGGAACGCACAAAGTAACTCGCTGTGTTCACCAAGTGAGGCGGTATATAGGATCTCGGAGCCTTTAAACGCCTTGTGAGTGACTGTACCTCGCAATGAGCTGCTTTCATCAGGTAGTACGTCATCAGGCCTAACA
>JAOTSL010000224.1 GCA_029864945.1 Gammaproteobacteria bacterium | reverse complement strand
AAGAAAAACATCTCCTTTTATGACATTTCCCGCATCACTTTTTTCAGAAATCTCCCACAAACTGTCCCATGAACCAATGTCAGACCAACCCGCATCCAGTGAAACAACATAACCATGAAAAGCACTGCCGGCAGAAGACGTTACATGCTCCATCACCGCATAATCGATAGAATCACTAGGCGCCTTATCAAACAATTCAGCATCAATTCGAATAAAATCCATGTCCTGGGATTTTGAATTATATGCCCGCTCAACCGCGAGGCAAATGTCTTCTTTAAAACACTTTATGGCATTTAACCATGTATCTGCAGTAAACAGGAACATGCCACTGTTCCAGACATAATCTCCACTTTTTAAATATTCTTCTGCGGTTTTTAAATCGGGTTTTTCAACAAATTCTTCTATTTCCGAAACAATATCGGGACCATGTGATTTTTTAATATAACCATAACCCGTTTCAGCATGATCAGGGACAATTCCAAACGTAACCAATCCATTTTTTAACGCTGCATCAACACCCGTTTTGACCGCTTCTTTTAAGGCATCAGCATTACGAATAACATGGTCAGCAGGCATAACAAGCATTAACGAGTTATCATCAGTTTCCTGAACATGCAGTGCAGCCAACGTAAGCGCAGGCGCCGTATTTTTTGCACAAGGCTCTAAAATAATATGAGGCTGATTAACACCAATTTCACGTAATTGCTCAGCAACAAGAAAGCGATGCGATTCATTTGTCACAATGACAGGTTCGGCAACAGTAATACCATCAAGTGTACTTTCAAGACCATGAAGTCTTTTTACCGTCGACTGTAATAATGTATCACTACCAACCAGGGAAAGCAGCTGCTTAGGGTATTGCTCACGAGATAACGGCCACAATCTCGTACCTGAGCCGCCGCATAAAATAACGGGATAAAGCGTTATCATAATTCACCTGTTTTTGGAGTTGATTCAACTACTGACAATTCTTTTTGCTTACGAATAAAAGCGATAAAAAACGCTAGAAATACGCTCAACATGAAACCAACGATTACACCAAGAACAGCTATTAAGCTTTTCTTTGGTTTTATTTTTTCTTCTGGCACCACGGCTGGGTCTATCACCTTAAATACAAATTCATCACGCACGTTTGCTAACATGATATTTTTAGTCTGTGCCTCTATTAGCCGATAAATCGCTTGTTTCATTTCAACCACACTGGTTTCATTTAACTGGCTTTCCAGATACGCGATACTTTTTTTCGATTCAATGATGGCTGCCTGTTTTTGATGGGCATTTATTTTTTGCACCAGTTTATTTGCTAAATCCGATGCCAGCTCTGGATCGCTCAATTCAATAGCAAGGGTATACATACCCGTTTTTTTATCAGATGTTATCGAGCGAATACTTTTATTAAATATTTTGTAAGCATCCCAATAGGTCGGCACATCTTCTTCTTTTTTAGCAATCCAGCTTTTAGAAGACGCATCCCACTTTTTCTCAAACAAGATCGGCATTAACTTCTCCTGTTTGATGAAATCATTGGTGAAAACACGGGATTCAAGCGTGGCTATTGCTTGCTCAATTTCTCCGCCGCCCCCACCAATATTAATGCCAGCCAAAGCCGCTAAGCCACCAAACTGGCCGGACAATGCTGACGCCGCATTTTTATCTTCGCCAGCCGGGGCCAAAATAATTTCGGCACGATAAATGGGTGTCATATTAAATGCAGCCCCAATGGCAGATGCACCAGACAAAAATGTAATTAACACAATCATCCATTTAAAGCGCATAAGTGTACGCCAGTAATCCAGTAAATTAATTTCATCATCTTCTACTGGAGGCTGAGGCGGTAGATAATATATCGGCTGTTGAGCATGTTGATTCGACGATACAATTGATACCGGAGTCTGATCATTTTTCAAGTTAGCGCTCATAATTCTGACTCCTTATTGAAATACACCAATAGTATTCCACGCAGCAGCAGAAAGACCAAGTTGATATAATATTTGGGATACACTGCCCCATAGTTTCAGGTTACTGATACGCTCAGCATCCAATGGAATCACAACAGTATCGCCTGGAAACATATTGACCTCATTATCAAGCCACGCCCTTTGTGCCGTCTGAACAGAGCCATTTGCGCGAACAACATAAACACTTTCCTCATCTGCTTTTTTCGTCATTCCTCCACTCAAGCCTATGTAGTCTTCCAGATCCAAATCAGTCTTGTACAAGTGCGACGTAGGGTGAAACACTTGACCTATTACGCTCACTTCCTGCATTTTTGATGGTACATATAGCTTATCGCCTCCGCGCAAAACTAATAACTCAATCTCGCCTTGTCCTTCTACAATACTTTTTAGATCGATAACTAAACGACCAGCAGCGGTAGTAGAACGCAATTTTGTTAGCAATGCCTTTCCGGATCCTGAAGTTTGTATCTGAGTAGGATCACCACTACGTTCCAGGCTAATGGTAGCCAACTCAGCTTCTAGGTTGGCAGCCATAGTGTCTAACCTTTCCTGCTCCCGAATACGTAAATCTTCACGCACAAAAACGGCGCCCTGAGGATATGCATAAGACGTTAACCCGCCAGCACGTGTTAATAAATTATGAAGAGACTCTCCACGTTGTACAGTGTATTTACCCGGAAATTGAACCTCACCAACCAACTCAACCTGATCAGCCTCCTCCCACAAAGGAATCTCTTTAATATTTAATAAATCATAAGGCATTAGAGCAATATCAGCTTCGGGAGCACCTGACAATGCATCGGCAAGCCGTATATTTATATGCGACATTTCTCTTGGTTTTCCCGCTTTAGTTTCAAAACGAGTTAACTCGGCCTCCATAGTAAATGCTGACTCAGATAATCTACCGCCGGCAAGAACCAAATCAGATATTCTCATTCCCGGGACAAGAGGATAAGTCCCCTCTCCTCTTACCTGACCCGTAATCCTAACAACCTGAGTTGGCTCACTAGCTCCAGATTGGGCGGACAATTGCTCGACAATAGGTTTAACCTCTAGAATACGTTTATCACTAAGGTTTAGTACCAAAATCTCATCACGCGGCTGTAAAAACACATTATTATGACCTTGTGGCTCAACAAAGGCGGCACGCAAGCTACTGGTAATAATTGACATTTCATATTTAGGTGGCATGTAACGCTTGATAATAATGTACTCTGAATCAGCGCTTGACCTTAAATCCCTCATACTTTTTATCACATCGAGTAACTTTAAGTTCTGACTCCATTGATAAACGCCTGGCGATAAAACTTCCCCTTGCAATTGAATCGCATTCTCTTGACGCTCTAAAATAGATTCAATTCTCAGCACGTCACCAGACTCAATGATAGTTGATTTTGAAATATTTTTATCGTAATCAACATCAATCAACATTTTTTCAGCCCCAGTAATTCTCTCGATTTTCAAATGGCTTTTTAATGATGTTGGTAACAAACCTCCGGCTAACTCAATAACCTCTCCCAGCATCTTTTCATTTTTTAATTCATAAATTCCGGGACGTCTAACTTCGCCACTAATAGTCACCGTTTTTTGGATAGCCGGAACATGTACAACATCTCCAGGTCGCAATCGCTTATCTTTACTGGTATCGCCTTTCAAAAGAAGATCATACAAATCCAACGACGCGATATGTTTACCTGCCCGCTTTAATTCGATATTTCGTAACGATCCAATTTCAGTTACCCCTTCACCATTTAACAACGCGTTTGTCATTGAAGACAGGCCATCAATAGAATAAGAACCCGGTTTATTGACTTCGCCCAATACAAATACTTGAATACTTCTCAATTCACCTAAAGTAATAAATGCATCAACTCCAATATACTGACGCTTTATTCGTCTTTGTAAATTAGACTTCAATTCGTCGAACGTTAATCCACTCACGGGTATTACACCAATTCCTGGGAGTGACAAAGTGCTGTCACGAGTAACTTCCAAAAGATACTCCTGATTTTCTTTACCGATAAGTTGGATATGTATTTTATCACCAGGGCCGACAAGATAATTTTCTGGTACAGGCATGGAAACATCTGGCAGCATTTGATTTGGACTTTCACTTTGGCTTTGATTAAACAACTCATAACCAAAAGGTTTCAATTCTGAAACGCCAAAATGAGTAAGTGGCAAATGCAGAACTTTAATTTCATAAGCAGAAAGCAACGGATCTAAATTAATTCGGGCAGCAGCCTGCTCCTCTGTTAAACCGGCTAATCCAAACCGACCAAGACCTGTTATTTCTATCTCACCTTTTTTGTCCAATGAAAATAACAGCTGTGGACTATTAGGAATATACTGAGGTATAACTTCGATCGGCTTTTTATCCTCGGTCAATCGAAAAGAAAAATAAACAATTAGACTATCACTAGGTTTTAAGGTGTTTTCGACATTCTCATCTAATAAAGATTGAGAGTTAAAAGTATCAGCATTAGAGTTTTTATCTTTGTTTTGTTGTTTAAGTAAATCCTGCCTGCTGCTACCCGCGTCAGGACTAGAAAGCATAGATGCACCACTACCAGACATTAACGCCATCACCTTTCGCTGCTGCTCTGGTGTTAATTTGCTCAGCATTTCCATTTGATTAACTGTTGGTGCAGCGTAAATATTAGTTACAGTAAATAACAAACTAAAAAACAAAAAGACCACAATCTTAACAGTTAGACAAAAATCCTTCACAATACCCTCGATAACGTTATAAAAAATGATTTGCGGATTGTAGCACTAATCCTAGAAAATGAGTTGAAACTCATAAGAAAGCCTTTCCACCTACTGATATGGCAGCGAAAAACGATAAACCAATCCAGCATTAAAAACATAGGCGGATAAATCATCATCAAAAGCCTTAATGTAACCGGCAGACAACTCAGTCGACCAACGCTCATTGTAGGGCAACTCGAAATTAATCATTGGCTGAAGCACTTTTCCGCTCCCCACCGCAATCCCACCGCCACCCGCGACACCCACGAGCAACTCCAACCCTAAATAATGGTTAACCTGAATGCCGGGCCCAATTAACCCAACAGCATAACCACCAGCCTCACCAGCAAAAGCACCTAGGGCCTGCCCGGTTAAATACCAGTTGGAACTCATAAACGCATCCAGTTTTAAGTTGGTCAAATCAACATCAAGATCTTGTTGACCGGCTGTTTTCCTCGAGCGATGCGTATAAAGTGTGTACTTCTGCAATCCAGGCCTGATTCTCAGCTTTCGCCAATTCAAATAACCC
>JAOTSL010000038.1 GCA_029864945.1 Gammaproteobacteria bacterium | reverse complement strand
CTAGGCACCTTCACCTCATAGACTACTGTTATTCTAGCAACCACTGGCACCACCCGTATTCTAGCAATTAGAATACGGGTGGTGCTCTAGTTCCGCCTTAATCTAATTCACTTTAATTATTCATTTTGTTCGATCAGTGATTATATTTAATCACACTACAGGCTTGGCTCAAGATAGTGAGGCCTTACGGGGAAATAAACGTTTGTTTCAGGTTTTCAATAAGCTTAATTCTTAACTGCCTTAACTGCACTCCAATTTCAGCCCCCTGATAACCACTAGCTAAAATTTCATCGACACTAATAGACGAAGACAACCGATAAGCCTCAAGCAGATACATAGCTTGTGGATAATCGGTTGATTCAAAACCTTTTCGACCTTTTGCGTCGGCCTCACACGCTTTGACAAAATCATCTAAACGCTCAGGTCGCCTAAACGCATCAAGACGCTCTAATAATTTTAACACGGTAGATGATTTAAGGCTTAAAGCCTGGTGGCACTGCGTGTGAAATTCAGCGACCAGCAACGCAAGCTGCTCATAGCTTTTGGGCACTTTTAATCTGGCACACATTTCTTTTACGCGTGCGGCCGATTTTTTTTCGTGCCCTATGTGTTTTGGCAGTATCTCTGGATCAGTATCAGCCTTGCCCAAGTCATGAACGACTGCAGCAAAACGAATTTCAGTTTTCCATTTCATTTTTGCTGAATGTGCCAGCACCATCATTGTGTGCAAACCCGCATCAACTTCCGGGTGATAATCACTGCGCTGGGGCACACCAAATAATTTGAAAATTTCCGGAAAAACAACTTCTAAAGCACCACATTCGTTTAACGCATAAAAATATTGCTCAGGAGAATCCTCAAGCAATGCTTTTTGCGTTTCGACCCATACGCGCTCAGGCGTAAGATGTTGTAGCTCGTCATTTAAAACTATTTCCCGCATAAGCGAATTAGTCTCTGCCGCAATTACAAAGCCCAACTTATGAAAACGCGCCTTAAACCGGGCAACTCTTAATACGCGTAAAGGGTCCTCTACAAATGCAGGGGTCACATGTCGAAGTATTTTATTTTTTATATCACTCAATCCACCAAATGGATCAACTAACTGATTATTTGAGTCTTTTGCAATAGCGTTGACAGTTAAATCACGCCTAGCCAGATCTTCCTCAAGAGTTACGTCAGGTGAAAATTGCGTAGAAAATCCCGTATAACCTTTTCCTGACTTACGCTCGGTTCTTGCTAATGCGTATTCATCTTTCGTTTTTGGATGCAAAAATACAGGAAAATCCTTTCCTACCTGTAGATAACCATCGGTCAACATTTGTTGTGGGGTGCTTCCAACCACTACCCAGTCTTTATCCTGGGCATAAATACCGAGCACGCCATCCCTAACAGCTCCACCTACCAAATATACTTTCATATTATTCATTTCTGTATAAAATCTACTATCAAACATTCAAATGCGGCTAAAAATGAGAATAACATACAACCTGAAAAAACTATCACTAGTCCTTGTTCTATTGCTATTAAACGGCTGCGGCATGGTCAGCTACTACAACCAGTCAATTCAGGGACAACTTTCAATTCTCTATAATCGAGAAGATATCGATTCCATTATCAACGACACTGAAACCGATGAAGCATTAAAAGAAAAACTAAAGCAGGTTAAGACCATTCGCCAATACGCGAGTGACGCCTTATTATTACCAAGAAATAAGAGTTATCTTTACTATACTGATTTACATCGACCATATGTCGTCTGGAATGTTTTTGCCGCACCTGAGTTTTCCTTAGAGCCGATAACTTGGTGTTACCCAATCGTCGGCTGCGTTAGTTATCGAGGGTATTTTGCCGAAAACAATGCAGCAGAACATTCACGGCAATTATCTTCTGAGGGAAATGATAGTCACGTTGCCGGTATTGCAGCGTATTCCACACTCGGTTGGTTTAATGACCCGCTTTTAAATACCATGACCCACTGGCCTGAGCGCTCACTTGCTGGGCTTATATTTCACGAGCTAACCCACCAGGTTATATACATTAGTAATGAAACAGGATTTAACGAAGCGTTTGCATCCGCGGTTGAACGCATTGGTAGCATTCAATGGCTAATAGAAAAAAATCCCGCACAGCTTCCACACTACCTAAACTACCTTAACGCACAAAATGATTTTCGAAATCTGTTAAGTGAAACGCGTAGCACATTAAATACACTCTATTTAAGCGATAACACAAATGAAGAAAAACGAAGAGGAAAGGCACTAATTATTCAAAAAATGCAAAATGAGTACACCACTTTAAAACAACAATGGCCTGATACTATTCACTTCGACTCTTGGTTTAAAAAACCAGTAAACAATGCTAGATTTACCTCAAGTATGACGTATTTGCGGCAAATACCCGCCTTTTACACACTATATCTTGAGGCAAATGGAGACTGGGAGCTGTTTTACAATAATGTGAAACAAATGGAAAGCCTTGAAAGAGAAGAAAGAAATAAATTAATTAATTCAAAATTGGACAATAATTTTGACCTTAATCAAATAGTCACTTTAATAAAAGCAAAACAAAGTAATATTTAATCTACTAACGTTAAACGTGGACGTGAATTTTTTTCTTTTTTTATTTCAGGTGATTTTATTTCAACTCCAGGCTCAACACTTGAACGCTCTTCATTGAAAACCATACCCTGACCGTTCTCTTTAGCATACAACGCCAACACGGCAGATACAGGAACAAAAATTTCCATAGACTTACCTGAAAAACGCGCAGAAAAAGATATGTATTCATTAGAGATCGAAAATCCACTAACTGCATTGGGGCTTATGTTTAAAACAATTTTATTGGATTCTATATATTGAGTTGGCACCACAACATTTTGATGCAAAGCATCAACTACGATATGAGGAGTCAAATCGTTGTCCAGAATCCACTCATTTAGCGCCCTTAATAAATAAGGACGGCTGGATGTCATGTCACTATTGAGCTTCATTGGCTTAGGCTTTATTACTTTCTTTTTCTAATTCAGTTAAGCTTTCCTGGAATGAGTCGCGCTCAAACAGTCTGGCCGCATACGCTCTTACCGATTTAGCCTGCACAGGGATTTCTACACCATATTCTCCAAGACGCCACATCAACGGTGCGATACTGCAATCAATCATGGAAAACTCATCACTCATAAAATACGGCATAGCTTGTAAAATAGGCTCTATTGACGCCAAGCTATTTTGAAACTCTTTGACGGCTTTTTCTTTTTTCGCGGCATTGTCGCCAGTTAAGTCACCGAGCAGGTTATACCAATCGTTATCAATTCTATGCAGCATTAAACGAGTGCGCGCACGGGATACAGGATCGACAGGCATTAACGGGGGATGCGGAAATCGCTCATCCAGATATTCCATCACCACACGAGAGTCATATAAAACTAAATCTCTATCCACTAATGTCGGCACTGAATTATAAGGATTAAGATCAATCAAATCTTCTGGCAATTCACCAGGCTCAATAATATTCACTTCATATGTCACGTTTTTTTCGGCAAGCACAATTCTCGCTCTGTGACTGTACGGATCATTAGACCCCGAGTACAAAGTCATTACCGAACGTTTATTGGTAATAACGGACATAATTTAATTCCTCTAGTTTACAAAAAGTGCATGACTAGTGCTGTAAATGAAGCACTAGGCTAAATATTCAATTTTCTAATCTGGCTTTTAAAGCTTTATGCAATGATGGGCACATACGTACGGTTATCGCCATAATGTATCCCCGCAAAACAAAAAGGGCGCTCAAGTTACCTTAAGCGCCCTAGAATACCACATATTGACTAGTTTATGATGATTTCAATAAACCATTTCGGTTTAAAGACCAACGAATTGTTACAAAAGTAACCGCTGCAACCACCAACGTAACACCAACATCAAAACCAGATGTCATTGGGATGTGATAGAACTCTGGATCTACAGAACCCGAAACCCATGTGTAACGCTCTAACCATGTGCCAACTACTATCCCAATTGCAATAGTTACGATTGCATACTGATTGTGTCTGAACGGTGTCAGGACCAAACAACATAAAGGGATAACAAATTTCAGCGCAACAAATGTCCACCAAATAATACTCAGATCGTTATCCATCATATCTCTGAAACGTACGATCTCTTCGGGCAAACGGCCGTACCACATGATGAGGTACTGCGTGAAGAAAAGATAAGTCCACAAGATAGTGAATGCCAACATCATTTGAGCAAAATAATTCATGATGCGATCGGGTATTTCTACTCTTAACTTTCCGGATCTCTTCAGGATAAAAACGAAGATTGCCATAAAAGCCAGGAAGAAGTGAAACATTCCAACCCAATGATATGGAGCAAAACTAGCACTATGCCAGTTTGGCAACATTGTCATTTCGAAGTCCCACGCAACCATCGACCCGTATAAAACATAAAATACAGGAATCAACAACGCGATATTTCTAAATTTACGCTCTGATTCATACGATGGATTGACGACTGCTTCGCGCTGGTATTTTATGAATAATCCATACATACCCGCCACAAGAAAGAAACCAACAACCTGACGAACAACCAGGAATGTGTAGTTGTGCCACCCATTCAAATGAACCTCGTGTCCACCGCCATGAGATGCTGCACCCAACCACTGAAATGTACTCTCTCCATTGAAAAGCAAAATACATAACAACACAAATGCAACTGGAAACAATCCTGCTAATGAGACAGAGATAAAACGTACGTGCTCTCTCCACTTAGCATTAACAAGGTGCAAAATAGCCGCTAATGTCACCCCGTTTATTGCTATATACAGGACTATTAGAAAATCGGCAGTCAATACTGACCAGCTTCCAAAACCTTCCATAATTAATCCAACCCTTGTTTAGTTAGCGCCAGCTACTGGAGCAGCAGCCGCATCTTTAGCCAATTGATTTTTAACATAGTTAACTACGTGCCAACGCTCTTCAGGTGACAAGTCATTCGACCCGCCTTGAGGACCGGGAACACCATAGGCAGGCATGATTGCGCCACCAAAAGTAATTGTTCCGTAAATCCAACCCTCAGTTAACATATCTTGCACGTATTCTTCTGTTAAATTAATAGCACCAATTTTAGGACTTACTGGTGAGTCTGCCAGACCAGTTAACCCATGACATGCGCCGCATATAATTTTGAATAACTTCTTACCTTTCTTCAGAGATGCTTCTGTCGCTTCGTAAGGGTTTTTCAAATTTTCTGATTCTTCACGATTCTTAATCTTGGTTGGGTTTCCCATAACCGGAATAGAACGTTTCGGAAACAGAGCCGGGGTACCTTCCTGCGGCTTGATGTTTGGCTGGTTCATCATGTCAGTCGACCAGGGCCAAGCAAAAGCCAATGTAGGCACAAGCGCGGAAGCTAATATTAATGTTTTCGCTTTTGTTTTCATTAGACCTTCTCTTCTCGTATTTCCAGAGCTCGATTTTCTTTAAAAAAGCTTTTAACTGATTCAAGGTCGCCATCGCTAACTTCAACGACCAAACCTATTTCATCAACTGTTAACTTTTCACTATATAAGGTACCTCTGCGGCTCAACAATCCTGACATTCCAAGAAAGGTGATTACAGTGGTCCACACAGCAAAGAAGATCAGCATTTCGTACATCAACACGAAGTTAGTTGGTAATGCAATTACCGGCTTACCGCCCTGTGGCTGCACAAGAAAACTCGCTTGCGCGGCTGCCAGGAAGAAAAACCCAAAAGTCACACCAAAAATAGCACCCATCAATGTGAAATAAGCGATATTGCTTGGTCGATCACCAAGCTTTTCGTCTATATCAGGATGCTCAATAGGTGACATCATAGTGACGTCATCTATCTCTACACTTGAGAGCGCTTTTCCTTTAATTTTATCGACAACTTCAAACGCATCATCGAAGTCTTTAAACATTGCTAATAAACGATGATTACTCATTATGCGCCCTCCAATCCTGGGTTGCCTGCCGGTGAAGCTCCGCCACCTGCTGTTGCGCCTGCTTTAGCTTTTGCAGCATGTTGCTTTTCATGTTCTTCTTCTTCGATTTCATGTTTCAAATGGAAACAAAGTTCTTTTACCTCGTACATAGAAACACAAGGGAATAACTTGACGAAGATAAGGAACAATAAGCCGAACCAGCCAAAACTACCAAATACGATTGCCCATTGAATAACTGTACCCCAAAGAACATCCCACTGATGAGGCTGATGAGACATTGCTAAAGTTGGCGCAACAATCATCCAGCGCTCTACGTACATACCCAAGTTCAATAATATTGAAACTACCAACATCGATGGCATATGTCTTCGCAACTTCTGAAAACAAAGTGTAAACGGAACGACCATCCCACAGAAGATCATTGTCCAGAATACAGCAGCATAAGGACCCGTTGCTTTATCAATCAAAAGCTCTTTGTCATATATGTTGTGACCATACCATGTAGCAGCAAATTCGATTAAGTTCAGGTAAGTCCAAACCATAGCGATTGCAAATGTTAACTTGCAAGTTTTTTCCATGATGTTAAGTGTCATGTACTCTTCCATGCGGAAGAAATAACGCAACGCTACAAACAATGTCATAATCGCAGCACAACCGGAATAAAGTGCGCCTGCAACAAAGTAAGGAGGAAAAGTCGTTATATGCCAACCAGGCATAATAGACATTGCAAAGTCAGAAGATACAATTGAGTGAACCGATATCGCCAATGGAATTAGGAAGCACGCAAGTAACATATACGTTCTTCGGAAGTTACGCCATTGTCGATCATCACCACGCCAGCCCAAGCAAAGAATACCGTAGAATTTTTTACGCCACCCAGTAGTGTGGTCACGCAAAATCGCCATATCTGGAATCATACCGATAAACAGAAATAACGCAGACGAAGATAAGTAAGTACTGATTGCAAACGCATCCCAAACAAGTGGCGAACGAAAGTTCGGCCAAATGCCTCGATCAGATACATAAGGCAGCACCCAATACAGGTTCCATACACGACCCAAATGGATCATTGGAAAAATACCTGCTGTCATCAACGAGAATGTCGTCATCGCTTCAGCGAAACGATAAATCGGCTTTCTCCATTGAGCATGAATAATATGTAAAATTGCTGACAATAACGTACCAGCGTGGCTCATACCTATCCAGAATACGAATGTTGCTATGTACATATCCCACATATGTGGATTATTTAAACCAGCGGAACCCATACCATATTTATACTGATATATTTCCGCCGCAACTGCGCAAAAAAGCATAGCAATACAGACCGCCAAAGCAACCCAATAGGCTCTTCGCGGACTCTGCATTGAAGCGATAACGTCTGCGTTGATACGCGACCACTCCAACTTTTCGTCAATTACTTTATCTTGAATAACTTGACTCATGACATTTCCTTTTAATTTCTCAAATCACAAAAAGTAGACAACTGTGATTTAAACCTCAGTATCACGCACTCTTTCCAAATACATCACGGAAGGATCTACGTTCAACTCATCAAATACCCTGTAGCCACGAATTTCTTCGTCAGCCTTTTGTTTCTTCGCCGTAACAGGGCCACGATGAATCTGATGCTTAGCCCATGCTTTGCTGACACGACTTTCTGGGTCCATAGTGTCTCCAAAAACTATTGCATCTGTAGGACAGGCTTGAGCACATGCGGTAATAATATCCCCATCAACCAGTGGCCGCTCTTCGCGTTGAGACTTATCTTTTGCATTACGGATACGCTGTATACAGAACGTACATTTCTCCATAACACCCTTGTCACGAACACTAAGATCAGGGTTTAACTGCATGCGTAAAGGCTCTGGCCATGAATCTTCATAATACGACCAGAAATTAAAGTATCGCACACGGAACGGGCAGTTATTTGAGCAATAACGCGAACCGATGCAACGGTTATATACCTGCGCATTTAAGCCATCAGGTGTGTGATATGTAGCAGCAACAGGACAAACAGGCTCACAGGTAGCCGCGCCACACTGCTGACACATCATTGGAATCATTTTCGCGCCTTGCTCAGGATAATCACCTTCGATCTCATCCCAATAACGCTCCACACGCAACCAATGCATTGCTTGACCAGCTTCAAAACGCTCCTTACCGACAACCGGCAGATTATTTTCTGCATAACAGGCAGTTGAGCAGGCATTGCAACCAGTGCAAATATCAAGATCGATTGCCATAGCAAATCGATGTTCATATTCATGATGCCCGCCCGCTTCCGCATCTCGACGATAATAAGAAAAGTTTTCTAAGATATTCTTTAAGGACATAGCCTAAACCTCCTTTTCAGTGCGTTGAAATACACTACTGGATATCGTGCGCACAAACTTACGACCAACCTGGACTTCGCTGCCACCCATTTTGACAAGTCTCCCCGTCTTATGAACACTAGTCACTTTAACTCGCGTCGCATAAGTCGCTAACTCACCGGTTCTTTTCTCCATAATTGGATTGAGAATTTTAAGCGGGTTAACACCTCGACCTTTTGCGTAACGACCATACTCTTCATGACCTTGGCCAACAGGAACTGCAATCGCGTCTGGGTGAATACCTTTATGCACATAAACCTGGGTTTCAACACTACCGCTCGCAGACGTTACACGAACATAGTCACCATTTTTTACACCTAATTCCGCCGCTTTTTTAGGATGTAATTCAGCCCAAGACCCCCATACAACTTTTGCAATCTGATCAGGAGCCTCTTGGATCCACGGAATGTTAGCGTGGCGACCATCCCACATACCTAACCTTGCGGATGGCACAAGGTGCATTGGGTATTCGGAGTTATTCGCTGCTGGCTTGTAACGCACATCAACCAATTTTGGTACCAATGGCGTAGTAGTACCTTTAGTTTTGACGATACCGTTTTGCAATATGCCATTCCAAGTCTCTTCTTTACTGCCTGTGCTAGTAACAATACTAGAAGGCATATTTAACAAAGAAGTTTGAATGTAGCTGTAGTAATCATCAAATTTCGCAAAGTCACTACCGCGCAATTTAAGAAGACTCAGCATAATGTCACCAAAACCACGAGTATCTTTGTGAATTGGCTCCATCAGTGGCTGCTGAAATCCCATAACAGCACCTTCAGGCTGGTAAGCGGCTACGTGAGTTCCCCAATCTTCCATACCGGAATGAATTGGCAACACAAGATCTGCACTCAAGGTTGTTTCGTCAGGAAACATTGAAAAGGCAACTTTAAAACCAACATTTGCCAACCCAGCTTGAACTTGCAAAACGTCTGGTGCAGTAAAAACTGGATTAGTATTGTAGGTTAACAGCACATCAAGTTTTTTATCGCTTAACGCCTTAGCTAGCAATAACAAATCTTTGGTGCCGCCCTGCTTGGCCTGCATCGAGGCTTCAGCAAATTTTGCAGTTGCTCCGATAGTATTGCCAACATTACCCATGATCAAATTAAGCAACATAATAGCAGCTACTGAGTCATAACCGTTTTCCTGATTTTCTACTGACGCTCCGGCCAATACTAAACTAGGTGAACGCTCGCTCAATAAACTTGCTATACGTTTAATTTTTTCGGCTTCAATACCTGTAACTTTTTCAACAGTAACGAGATCATACTGCTTTAACGTACCGCGAATACGCGCAGGGACATCAACCAGGTTCCATCCGCGATCGATGATAAAGTTTGCAATACCCAAAGCTAATGCGCCTTCAGTACCCGGGTTAGCAGGTAACCACAAGTCTGCATTTGCGCCAGTCATTGTCATTTTTGGTTCGATTTGAACCAACGTGCCTCGCTCTGCACCTTTACGGAACTTCGCATACTCCCCCATATTGTGTACAGGTGATCCCCACACTCCCATGAAGTCAGCACCGAATGACAAAACGACTCTAGCTTTATCAAAATTTAATTTTGGCGTTTCATCCCCCAGCATATCGCGACAAACTGTACGCCAGACAGATGTATTAATCTGCTCATGCACATAATGGTTTTTAGATCCAAGTTGTCCCAGCAACTCGCTCACTAAAACCGATTGATGCCCACTAATAGTACCCGTCACCATGCCAACACGTTTACCATCTACACCAGAAGAAGGACCGACACGCTTGCTTAATTCAGCCATCGCATCTTCCCAGCTTATCGCTTGCAGATTTCCACCTTTACGCATCATTGGTGCAGTAATTCTATCTGGGTTGTAATGACTCTGAACGCCAGACTGCCCCATCATGCAAGTATTGCCGTGATTGATCGGTGAGTCAGGACTCCCCTCCAACTTAAGCACACGACCCTCACGCACACGTCCGTGCAATCCACAGCCCGCTTCACATTGAGTACACGTCGAAGCATACCAAACACCGATACCCGGAATAACATATTCTTCCGGCATCAGATACGATACAACTTCTTCCTTACCTTCTTCCAATGTCACAGTTGTCGGCATATCACAGCCAGCTAAAGCTGTACCTGCACCGCCCCAACCGAGCATTTTCAAAAACTTTCTTCGATTTACTTTTACGCTCATCTTTCTTTCACCATTTTTTGTTCAGTGATTAGTCGCAACTTACTTGTGACATTTCCAACAGTCGCCAGGTCCACCGTTTGCCTCATGGCAACGCTGACAAAAACCCATGTTTAATGGTTTCTTTTTCTCTGCAACTGTCATTTCACGGACCTCTCCATGACACAATCCACAAACCTGCTGCACATCCTCTACAGGAAAATCTGCATCGAACACAAATTTTTTGATATGTTTTTCGTGTGTAAAATGTACGTAGTCAGGAACATCATGTACTTTTTTCCAGCGTGGTGACTCACCTTTTTCCCAGTATTCTGTTAACTTCTGAATACGTGGTTTTTCGGTCGCTATCATTTTATGACAACCCATGCATTTGCTTGTTGGCGGAATACCAGCAACTTTACTGCGGCGCGCATAAGTATGGCAATACATGCAGTTAATCTTCATATCTTTAACATGTCGGTTATGAGGAAACTCGATTGGCTGAGGCACATCCTCCCCAACATGTTCGCCAACTGGTGGCGTGATATGCGACGGTACAGGCAATTCTGCAAAGCTTGTTGCAGGTAATAACACAACGGCTAAAGCAAACAGACTCATAGAGACTAATTGTTTCAATGTAACTATCTTCATCCTAAAATGCCCTTTTTAAGCTACAGACGAGCATTCGATGTAGTATTTTTTCTTTCAACTTGCATCTCCCACCCTCAAAGGTTTTTTATTAATCCGGCCCCGCTTTTAACTTTCACTTATCGTTAAAAACAAAAAGACCGAGTCGCCAAATTAATGACAACTTCCAAAAAAAACAAACATGAAATATACCCAACGAACTACTGAGTAATAAAAATAGCCAACCAGACGATTAAAAAAATAATTTTTTTAATCAATGGCCTCTCCCTATCCATGCTAAACACGCGAACTCTTATTAGAAGTTTCTAATAATAAATCCATTGCTAATTAACAATGAATTTGATGTAACGGTCGACTCTAGACTATAACCAGATTAATTGTCAACGAAAACTGCCAATTATTTAGAGCCTTTGTTTATAGGGTTTTTTGAGGATTTTAATTAGAAATTCCTAACATACTAAAACGCTCGGTCATTTAACATACAATATGTTTCAAATAATAAATATACTCAGTTGATTAATGCGAAATAGCCGACAAAATCGCTTGACTATTATTTCGATTTGGTTGACTCAATAAAAATTTTTAATAAAAATAATTTTTAAATCGGGTTAGAAATTTCGAAATAATTTGCTTGAATTGAAAATTTATTACAAAGAACATCACCAAGAGCCTGTACGCCATAGCGCTCAGTTGCATGATGACCTGCTGAAATAAAGTCCACACCAGATTCTATTGCCATATGGAAATTTTGCTCAGAAACTTCGCCAGTGACATATATATCAACGCCATAATCTATTGCTGACGAAAAATAATTCTGTGCTCCACCAGTACAAATTCCGACCGTACGAACTAATTTATTTTTATCTGCACCAATATGTAGCGGCTCACGGCCTGTAACGCGCCGCACCTGCTCAACAAATAAATATACTGGAATCGGCTCCGCCAGTTCCCCAGAAACTACCAATTGTATTTTACCAGGACCAAAGCAAGAGCGTACTTTCACGCCTAACAATTTTGCAAGCTGCGCGTTATTACCGCATTCAGGGTGAGCATCCAGCGGAAGATGATAAGCAAGCAAACTTATATTATTATCAATCAAAGTTCTAATTTTTTTATACTTTAAACCCGTGATAGGTTCGGCCTCACCCCGCCAAAAATATCCATGGTGCACCATAACCATATCAACCCCCTGTTCAACCGCACCATCAAGCACTGCTTGCGATGCAGTAACAGCCGTTAAAATTTTTGTCACATTATGTCCGCCTTCGACCTGCAATCCATTGGGGCAATAGTCATCAAATTGATCGATATTCAAATATGTGTTCGCAAACTTTACAATGTCTGATAATCCCGCCATACTTTTTTCCTTTTTTGAGTTACCATAATCCAGCGTGGATGGGGCTGATCTAATATAACGCATATTAGACCGCGACAATTCAACCTAGTAGCAGTATAAAAAAGTTGCTAGCCAACACAAGAAAACAATGCATATGGAAACGATCAAAACGCTCTTGAAATACACTTTAATTGGCATAGCTGCGGCTATTATCGTTTTATATTTCACAGATAATACACCGAGTGATGGCAGCTCCACAGTTACGTTTAATGAAATCTCGATAGAAGAAGCTAACAAGCTAGCTCACAGTGGACGGCAAAATCAACAGGGCGTAGTCTCCTATTCCAAAGCGGTAAAAATAGCATCTCCTGCAGTTGTGAATATATACACAGCTAAGGTTGTTGCTCAAAATAAACCAAAACTACTAAACGACCCTCTTTTTGAACATTTTTTTGGAGAAGGCGGCCAATCGGTTCCACGTAAACGCTTAGAAACCAGTTTGGGTTCTGGGGTAATTATTAGCGAACAAGGTTTTATCTTAACCAATAATCATGTTGTCGAAGGTGCGGACGAGATACAAATCGCGCTGAAAGACGGACGTAATACAGAAGCCGTTCTAATTGGCTCGGACCCTGAGTCAGATCTAGCAGTCCTTAAAATAGGCGTTGAAGATATTCCAAGCATCACTCTTGGGCAGTCAAATGCTATCGAGATTGGCGATGTAGTACTCGCCATCGGCAACCCTTTTGGTGTTGGGCAAACGGTTACCATGGGTATCGTCAGCGCGACTGGTCGAGACCATTTGGGATTAAACACTTTCGAGAATTTCATTCAAACAGACGCAGCTATTAATCCAGGCAACTCCGGAGGTGCCCTTATAAATGCCTACGGACACCTTATTGGAATCAATACTGCGATTTTCAGCAGCAGCAAAGGCTCACAAGGGATTGGCTTCGCTATCCCCATCGATAACGCCAAACAAATCACCGAAGAAATCATCACACACGGACACGTAGTGCGGGGGTGGATAGGAATAGAAATTCAAAATATCACAACCGAACTGGCCGAGTCTTTTGGTCTTTCTGATACCAATGGCGTCATCGTTGCCGGGATGCTAAATAAAGGTCCCGCAAACCAAGCTGACTTACACCCCGGCGACATAATTAAGCGCATTAACGGGATTGACGTTATCGACGGAAAACACGCCATAAACCTAATATCACGGTCCAAGCCAGGAAAAACTATAGACGTAGAATTATTGCGCAATGGTAAGGGCCTCAAAAAACAAGTCACAACAAGTCAACGTCCAATTATCAAAAAGCCGTAGCTATTGCAATACGTAACCCGAGAGCTTTATTCAGCTAAAAATGTATTTTATCGGACTCACGCCAACCAATCTATTGAACTGAGTGCCAGCATTATCTTGTCCGAATTTTAATATTACCTATCAATAAAGGCTTAGACAGCTAATCAGAAACACATGTTGCACCCTCAAAACTTGGGCATCGCGCAGACGTAATTCTAGAATCCAACGATATTTTGATCATCACCAATTTGCGAACCTCGCTTTCTGCAATAGCGAGGCGATGATGCCACTTTCATTCACCCAAAAAACGCAGTTAACCCTGTCAAATGGTGAATTTCAGCATAAATTTTCAATTTATTTTAATAAGCTAAAATTATCCCTATACGTGTAACTCAGCTATCTCTTCCTGCCCTATTTTCAAGTTAAAACCCTCGTGGCATTGACCCAAACATACCCCTAACACGCATCTGGACTTAACTGCGGCGCAGTGTTTTTAAGCTCGCTAAAAAAATTATCCATTTGACAATAAATTTCGTCTACTCGACCGGTTTCACTGTGGCTACTGGTGATGACCATTTTCTTCTGACGACCTGCTTTTGTTAAGCGTCCAACACTACTCAATAATAAAGGGCGGCTCGTTATCGCGTCATAATGCTTTTCAGGGCGCGCCAAGCACACAAATAAATTCCACCAATTGTAGACTAACACAATGATTCTCGTGATGAATTGACAGCTCTTTAAGTCGTGTGTCGCGAAGCCGCCCCAGGCCCTTTGGTTTTTTATTTCATCAAAAACATTTTCACAATCCGCTCGATCTCGATAGTGCTGAACCACCGTGACTAATTCACTTTCTAAACTGATGACCAACACAGAATATTCGTAGAGCCTCATGTTTTCTGGGCCATTAACAAAGGCAAGTTCGGTTTGTTTAGCATTTGATGACGAGGCGAGTTCAATAGCCATGATATTTTCAGAAGACAATTTACGACCAACAATAACCACATCGTTGTTTTCACCCAGCTTTATAATTTTAAATGTTCAGCTTTTGCTTCCCAACCTTCGTTGAAGCAAGTCCAGCCACCTAAGCAATGATGCTTGTATATTAGGGTTCTTACGTTTTTTGATTTCTTTAACTTTGAATAAATAACCTTAATTCATCTCATCACTCATCACTCATCACTATCATCTCGTACAAATGTGGGGCGTTCGGTTAATCAGCGTTTTTTAGGATTGATATTAGTCCTGGCAATGAGTGTGCTGATTGCGATTGATCACCCGCATGCACTTCGATTTCTAATACGAGTCGTAAATTTGCAATCATGTAAGCATGAGATGGGCGTCCAGGTTTGTGAGGATTACACCCAAGCTTTGCACCTTCCTGATGCCCGTAAAGTGCTTTAACTGTCACGTCAGTATCTAAAACCCATGGGTTTTTCAGCAGTGGTGAATAGCTGGAATATAAATGTTGTTATAACCATGCGACACCTCTAACTTCAACGATCTTTTTCAATGCACGACGAGCAGAGTCATCACTAACCACTTTGTTCATGCCCAACAATTCGCACGTCCATTAATCTGGTTATATGCGCATAGCGTGTATGGTCGGACATAAAAATAACACAAGTGAGCCTAATACATCCGTTTTTGTGGGTGCGTTATGACTGGTATAGGCTAATGGGCAGTCATCGACCCAAGGTTTAAAACGATTACCTAATTTCAAAAATTTGATAAAAAATGGCAATTGCCCAACTGGCGTGACACTGGCATTTGATCCCATTCAATGTGCAATT